>JAFKFE010000221.1 GCA_017308345.1 Alphaproteobacteria bacterium
AGACCATGGCCGATGTCGAAAAGCTCGCCGACCTCCAGCGCCGGCTGCTTGCCCATGCCGTCGGCCTCGTCAGGCCCGGCGGCCGGATCGTCTTTTCCAACTGCTCGCTCGACCCGCTCGAAGGCGAGGAGCTCTATCGCGCTTTCCTCGCCGGGAACCCCGGTGTGGTCGCCGATCCGATCCGGCCCGGCGAGTTCGCCGGCATCGATCCGTTCCTGACGCCGGAGGGAACATTGCGCACCACGCCGGCCGACCTAGCGCTGGAATCGCCCGGAATCTCCGGCCTTGACGGCTTCTTCGCGGCGCGGATGAGGCGGGCCGGATAAGTCGTTGTCGTATTGAACCTGCTGACTTTTTTAGGGATGGCCGGGATATCGCCGCGTGAAGCGGTTCACTTCGGCGAAATCCGCCTTCGCATAAGTTCTTGAATCGCATAAGCTTGTGCTTGGGGTAGAGGACGGATCAGGAGGGCTTTTGGCACTTGTTGCCGGCAACACGACGCGTTTATGGACGCTTGTCGCGAAGGAGTTCTGGCGCAAGACGCGCCGGCGTTTGCGCGCCGGTCCGGTCTATCGCTGGCGCTATTCCGGCCGCACGCCCGAACGTGTCCTGATCGCCCCGCCGGATCTGCGGCTCGCTGATCCGCAGATCGCGCTGGAGATCTATTACGGTCGCTACCCGCTGTCCGGCCATCTGGTCGAGACCGGCGGCACCTCGCCCTTCCAGCTCGACGTGCCCAATCGCGGCTGGCAGAAATCGCTGCACGGCTTCCGCTGGCTGCGCCACATGCGCGCCACCGGCACCGAGCTTGCCGCCGCCAACGCCAGGGCGCTGGTGACGGACTGGATCGCCATGCATGGCAACCAGATTTCCGGCATCGCCTGGGAGCCTGGAACGACAGCCAAGCGGGTGATCTCCTGGCTGCAGCATTCCTCGGTGGTGCTGCAAGGCGCCGAATTCCCCTTCTATCGCGCCTTCCTCAAATCGCTCGCCGTACAGATCCGCTATCTGCGCTCGATGGCGCGCGAAATGCCGGATGGCGAGGCCAGGCTGCGCGCCCGCATCGCGCTCGCCTTCGCCGCGCTGTCCCTGCCGGCGCCGGCCTCGGCGCTGCGCGCCGCGACGCGCAACCTGGCCGAGGAACTCGACCATCAGATCCTGCCCGATGGCGGGCATATCTCGCGCAACCCGATGGCGGTGCTGGAGCTGCTGGCCGATCTTCTGCCGCTGCGCCAGACCTATGCCAACCAGGCCGAGGCGCCGCCGCCGGCCCTGATCGGGGCCATCGACCGCATGTTGCCGGCGCTGCGCTTCTTCCGCCACCAGGATGGCAGCCTTGCCCGCTTCAACGGCATGGGCGCCACCATCCATGACCGCATCGCCACCATCATGCGCCACGACGACACGGTGGGCGCGCCGCTGCTGCACGCGCCGCATTCCGGCTATGAGCGCCTTTCGATGGGCGGGGTGACGGTGATCGCCGACACTGGCCTGCCGCCGCCGGTCGACATTTCCAACGCCGCGCATGCCGGCTGCCTCGCCTTCGAACTCTCCTCCGGGCGCCAGCACTTCATCGTCAATGCCGGCGTCGACACTTACGGTGCCCCGGAATTCCGGCCGCTGGCGCGCGCCACCGCCGCCCATTCGACCGCCACGATCAACGACACGTCGTCGGCGCGCTTCAGCCACTCGCTGCGCGTCAGCGACCTGCTGGGTTCGCCGCTGATCGGCGGCCCGCAGCATGTGCCCTGCAAGCGTCTCGACCAGAAGGGCATGCAAGGCTTCGTCGCGCGCCACGACGGCTATGTCCCGCAATTCGGCTTCCTGCATGAGCGCGAGCTGAAACTGACGGCGAACGGCAGCGTGCTTGCCGGCCGCGACCGTTTCCTGCACCCTGGCAATGCGGCGATCCGCAACAATGGCCGCGACTTCGTCACGGTGCGCTTTCACGTGCATCCCGACATCAGCCTGCTGCAGGACGACCACGACCGTCTGACCCTCGCCGCGGCGCAGGGCGACACCTGGGTCTTCACCTGCGCCGAGGTGGTGCCGGAGGTCGAGGAATCGATCTATTTCGCCGGGCTGAGCGGCCCTCGCCGCAGCCGCCAGATCGTGCTCGCCTTCAAGGCCTCGGAGGTTGCCGAGGTCCACTGGCAGCTGACCCGCACCGATATCGCCGGCTATCCCGAAAACAACTGAGCCGGGCCGGCAAACGCAGCTGCGCGCCTAACCCCAGACTCAATCTAACCGCAGACTCACTTGATTGAGACTCACTTGATTTCCGGGGCTCATATGCTAGGGCCGGCTAAGGTCCCTTCCAACAGCTCTGAAAGGCCGCCCGCCCCATGGCCGTGCCCACAAAAAACATTCCGGCGCCCGATCTCGTTCCGGTGCGCCGCGCGCTGCTTTCGGTCTTCGACAAGACCGGCCTGATCGACTTCGCCAAGGCGCTCGCCGCTTCCGGCGTCGAGCTGGTTTCGACCGGCGGCACGGCCAAGGCGATCGCCGGCGCGGGCCTTGCGGTGCGCGATGTCTCCGAGCTCACCGGCTTTCCCGAGATCATGGATGGCCGGGTGAAGACCCTGCATCCGTCGGTGCATGGCGCGCTGCTCGGCATCCGCGACGATGCCGAGCATGCCAAGGCCATGCGCGACCACCATATCGAGCCGATCGACCTGGTCGTCTCGAACCTCTATCCATTCGAGGAAGTCCGGCGCTCCGGCGCCGGCTACGCCTCGATCGTCGAGAACATCGACATCGGCGGACCGGCGATGATCCGCGCCTCGGCCAAGAACCACGCCTACGTCGCCATCGTCACCGATCCCGCCGACTATGCTTCCGTGGTCAACGCACTGGAGATGAATCTCGGCTCGCTGTCGCTCGATTTCCGCAAGAAGCTGGCGGCCAAGGCCTTTGCCCGCACCGCGACCTATGACGCGGCGATTTCCGGATGGTTCGCCGAGGAGCTCCAGATCGAGCACCCGACATGGCGCGCTTTCGGCGGCCGGCTCGACCAGGTGATGCGCTATGGCGAGAACCCGCACCAGAACGCGGGCTTCTACCTCACGGGCGACAGGCGGCCGGGCGTCGCGACCGCGCGGCAGTTGCAGGGCAAGCAGCTCTCCTACAACAACATCAACGACACCGACGCCGCTTTCGAGCTCGTCGGCGAGTTCGATCCCGCCGGCCCGGCGGCGATCGCCATCATCAAGCACGCCAACCCTTGCGGCGTCGCCCAGGGCGCGACGCTGAAGGCGGCCTATGCCAAGGCGCTAGCCTGCGATCCGGTCTCGGCTTTCGGCGGCATCGTCGCGATGAACCGAACCCTCGACGCCGAGGCGGCGGAAGAAATCGTGAAGACCTTCACCGAAGTCATCATCGCGCCGGACGCGACCGACGAGGCCGCCGCGATCGTCGCGGCCAAGAAGAATTTGCGCCTGCTGGTCACCGGCGGCCTGCCCGATCCGCGTGGGCAGGGGACAACGGTGAAATCCGTCTCCGGCGGGCTGCTCGTGCAAAGCCGCGACAATGCCGTGGTCGACGACCTCGAATTGAAAGTGGTGACGAAGCGCGCGCCGACGCCGGCCGAGCTGGCCGACCTCAAATTCGCCTTCCGCGTCGCCAAGCACGTCAAGTCGAACGCCATCGTCTACGTGAAGGATGGGGCGACGGTCGGCATCGGCGCCGGCCAGATGAGCCGCGTCGATTCTTCGCGCATCGCCGCCCGCAAGGCGCTGGACGCGGCCGAAGCGGCAGGGCTGGCCGAACCGCTGACTAAGGGCTCTGTGGTCGCCTCGGACGCCTTCTTCCCCTTCGCCGATGGGTTGCTGTCGGCGATCGAGGCCGGCGCCACGGCCGTCATCCAGCCCGGCGGCTCGATGCGCGACGAGGACGTGATCGCCGCCGCCGACGAGCACGGCATCGCCATGGTGTTTACGGGCGTAAGGCATTTCCGGCATTGAGCCATCTTCCCTTCTCCCCTTCTTGTGGGAGAAGGGAAGTGTGCTACCGCTTGTCCGCCGGATAGGGCGTCCCGACCAGGATCGCCATGCCGATGCCGAGGAACAGGATGATCGCCGCCATGCCGAGCCGAGGCGAATCGCTCATGGTGGTAATCGTCGCCACCATGAAGGGCGCCAGGAAGCTGGTCGCCCGACCCGCCAGCGCGTAGATGCCGAAATAGCGGCCCGACTCGGCGGCGGTGACGCTGCGCGCCATGTAGGATCGCGACGAGGCCTGCACCGGGCCGAACGCCAGACCGATCAGCAAGCCGTAGAGGATGTAAGCCTTCTCGGCCGCGGTGCCGAACAAGCCGCCCGAATCCGCGGTCGACAGCGGGATCAGCCCAAGCAGCGTGAAGCCAGGGCCGGTCGAGACGACGCCGATGGTGGCGACCGACAGCATTACCAGCGCGATCATCACCACGTGCTTCGAGCCGAACGCGGTGTCGAGGCGCGCCGCGATCCAGCAGCCGAAGATGGCGACGATGTTGAGGATGATGCCGAACAGGCCGATCTCGGTGATCGACCAATGGAACATGCCGGCCGCGAACGTGCCGCCGAGCGCGAGCAGCGCGTTGACGCCGTCCTGATAGATCATGCGCGCCAGGAGGAAGCGCAGGATGCCGCTGCGCTGGCGCACCTCGGCGAGCGTCGACTTCAGTTCGGAGAGGCCCTCGCGCACCGCCGGTCCGATCGGGATGCCCTTGGTGGCGTCGGGCGTGAAGAAGAACATCGGCAGGATGAACAGGAAATACCACCCGGCCGACATCGGCCCGGTGAAGCGCGCGTCCTCGCCGAGCTTGGGGTCGAGCCCAAACAACGGGTCGAGGCCGATCAGCGTCTTGCCGGTCTCGAGATTGCCGGCCAGGAACAGCACGACGAAGATCAGCGCCACCATGCCGCCGAGATAGCCCAGCCCCCAGGCGACGTTGGAGATCCGGCCGATCTCTTCCTTCGGCACCAGCCGCGGCATCATCGAATCGTTGAAGACGGTCGAGAACTCCGCCGCCACCGAGGCCAGCGAGAACAGCAGCACGACCAGGAAGAGGTTCGAGCCGGGCGCCGCGAACCACAAAAGCGTGAGGCTGACGATCTTGATCGTGGCGAAGAAGGCGATCCAGGGCTTGCGCGGGCCGGTCTGGTCGGCGATCGAGCCGAGCACGGGCGACAGCACCGCGATGACCAGGCCGGCGGCCGCGATGCCATAGCCCCAGGCGGCCTGCCCGGCGGTCGGGTCGCTCGCCATGCGCGAGACGAAATAGGGCCCGAAGATGAAGGTGGTGACGACGGTGAAGAAAGGCTGCGCCGCCCAGTCGAAGAACATCCAGCCCCAGATGCCGCGCCCCGATGCCCGCTGCACTGTCTCTACTGCCGCCATGCTGTTTCCCCTGGCACCGCTCGCGCCGGGCGCCATGTCTGCATGTTTTTCATAGCGGTGCAAATGGACAAGCTTGGCGCCAATTCCTCTCCCCCGCCAAGGGCGGCGGAGAGGAACCCAGCCTTATCACATCCCCGTCAGGTCGCTCATCAGGCCGGACGCCACCGACAGCCGCGACACCGTGATCTCGCCGCCTTCGGTCAGCGCCTGCAGCCGCTCGCGGATGCGCGCGACCCGTTCGCCGCCGGCTTCCAGCCAGGCCGCGACCGGATCCGCCGCCTCGGCGTGCGCAGTGAGCGCCGCGACCGCGATGCCGCGCCGTGCGGCGCCGATCGTGTCGGTGGCGCGCGACAGCGCCAACTGGTCGTAATAGTCGGGCGGCATGATCGAGCGCGCCGCTTCCTCGACTCGCGGGATGCGGAAGGCGTCGCTGACGGCGAAGAAGGCTTTCGCGGAGGCGACAATGTCGGCCTTCGCCATTCGCGCCGTCAGGGCGATGTCGGGGGTCAAATCCGAAAGGTCGGCCAGCGCAAGCTTTTCCGCCAGCTTTTCCGGCGCCCCGCCCTTGAACAGGCCGTGCCGCCGCTCCTCGATCCGTTCGCGCGAATAGGCCGGCACCAGCGAGACGAGCTTGGGCTCCAGCGCCCTGCGCGCCTCCTGCAGCTCGGCGATGCGCTGGCCGAGCGTCTCCGCGCCGGCATCGTTCTTCAGATACCAGCCGCTGACCATGAAGATTAGCCGGCTAACTGCCTGGTAGAGGTCGAGCTGGATCTGACCGTCGATCCGGTTGTCCAGTGCGTCGATCTCGCGATAGAGCGCGGGCAGCGCGAAGCCGTCGCGGACCAGGGCGAAGGTGCGCACGACGTCCGCCGCGGTGCGGCAGTGGCTTCCTGCAGCCGGTTCACGAAGGATGGACCGCCCCGGTTGACGAGATCGTTGGCGACGACGCGCGCGATGATCTCGCGACGCAGCCGGTGGCTGTGGATCTCGCCGGCGAATTTCTTGGCCATGCGTTCCGGGAAATAGCCCATCAGGTCGCGGTCGAAATGCGCGTCGTCCGGCACGTCGCTGGCGACGATGTCGGAGAACAGCACGATCTTTGCATAGGCAAGCAGGACACCGAGTTCAGCCCTGGTCAGCGGCTCGCCGCGCGCCTCGCGCTCGCCAAGCGCGGCCGGCGAAGGCAGCGTCTCGACCGCCCGGTCGAGCAGGCCGCGCGCTTCCAGCGCTGTCATGAAGCGGGCCTGGTGCGCGATGTCGGCGAGCCCGCGCTTGCGCGCCAGCGAAAGCGCCAGCGTCTGCTGATAGTTGTTGGAGAGGACCAGCGCGCTTACCTCGTCGGTCATCTCGGCCAGCAGCTTGTTGCGCGCCGGCCGCGCCAGCGAGCCTTTGCGCATCGCCGACGCCAGCGCGATCTTGATGTTGACCTCGACGTCGGAACAGTTGACGCCGCCCGAATTGTCGATGGCGTCGGAATTGCAGCGGCCGCCATTCAGGCCGAACTCGATGCGCGCCCGCTGCGTGACGCCGAGATTGGCGCCCTCGCCGATCACCTTGGCCCGCACGTCGAGCGCGGTGACGCGGATGGCATCGTTGGCGCGGTCGCCGACATCCTGGTTGCTCTCGCCGGAAGCCCGCACATAGGTGCCGATACCGCCGAACCACAGAAGGTCGACCGGCGCCTTCAGGATGGCGTTCATGATCTCGACCGGCGTCGCCGTGGTCTTGGACAAGCCGATCGCGGCAGCCGCCGCCTGCGGCAGCGTGATCGATTTCTGGTTGCGCGAGACGATGACGCCGCCTTCCGACAGTTTCGACTTGTCGTAGTCCTGCCACGACGAGCGCGGCAGCGCGAACATGCGCTGGCGCTCGGCCATCGAGGCCGCCATGTCCGGATCGGGATCGATGAAGATGTCGCGATGGTCGAAGGCGGCGATCAGCTTGGTGGCCGGCGACAAAAGCATGCCGTTGCCGAACACGTCGCCGGACATGTCGCCGACGCCGACCGCGGTGAAGGGCGAGGTCTGGATGTCGCGGTTCATCTCGCGGAAATGCCGCTTGACCGCTGCCCAGGCGCCCTTTGCCGTGATGCCCATCTTCTTGTGGTCGTAGCCGGCCGAGCCGCCGCTGGCGAAGGC
>JAFKFE010000222.1 GCA_017308345.1 Alphaproteobacteria bacterium
CTCGGCCAGAACCTCGTAAGGGCGATCGAGGCCGGCATCGTTGCCGTGCCCTTCACCTTAGCCTACGGCCATCGGCTGTTCGACCTCGACCCCTACGCGCCCGCGACCATAGCCGCGCTCTTCCTCGCCACCGAATTCGTCTACTACTGGCACCACCGCGCCTCGCATCGCATCCGCTGGATGTGGGCGACGCATGCCGTGCATCACTCGGCGACCAGGCTGAACCTGACGGCCGCGATCCGGCTTGGCTGGACGGGCAACATCTCGGGCAATTTCCTGTTCTTCGTGCCGCTCGCCTGGCTCGGCTTCCATCCGGTCGCCATCGTCGCCGTGCTCGGCGTCAACCTGCTCTATCAGTTCTTCATCCATACGGAGCTTGCGCCCCGCCTGGGCCCGCTCGAATGGGTGCTGAACACGCCCGCGCATCACCGGGTCCACCATGCCTCGAACCGCGCCTGCCTCGACCGCAACTATGGCGGCGTGCTGATCGTCTTCGACCGCCTCTTCGGGACCTTTGCCGAGGCGCCGGATGACGAGGAGCTTCGCTACGGCCTGGTCGGCGGCACGCGGACGCTCAACCCGGTCCGCATCGCGCTCGGCGAATGGGCGGCGATGTTTCGCGATGTCCGCCGCGCCTCGTCGCCGGCGGCGATGTGGCGCGCCTTGTTCGCGCCGCCGGGTTCTGTCCGGCCGCGCGAAAAGGCCCCGGCCCTGAACCCTGACAACGCTCTGTCCAACCCAGCAGGAGAATGAAGCATGATGAATCCGCGCCGTTTCCGCCTCGCGATTGCCGCGACTGTGGGGCTTCTGTCCGCACAGAACGTTGCTCTGGCGCAGACACAGATACCGTCCGAAATGAAGGCTGAGGCCAGCAGCCTGGTTCAGGTCTGCCGCGCCGATTTCGACAAGCTCTGCGCGGGCGTGCGGCCGGGCGGCGGGCGCATCGTCGCGTGCCTGGAGAGCCATGCCGCCGAGCTCAGCGCTCCATGCCGCGACGCCCTGCCTCGGGCCGAAGCGCTCAAGGCCAAGGCCGCCACCGCCGGCGTGCTGCCGCAATAGGCTTGGTGGAGAGCAGGCTTTGCAGGAAACGGGTGGTCTGCCCGCGGTGTTTGGTCGACCCTTCCGGCGGGAAGCCAGAGGAGGCCGGGCCATGACCATCCATTCGATCAGCGCGAAACGAGCGGCGCGTTCGGCGCAGACGCGAGTGGCGGACTACGACTGGCGCGCCCTGGTCTCCGAGTTGAACACCCATGGCTGCGCTGTCATGGCAAAACTGCTCTCACCGGAAGAATGCGCCGAAATCGCCGCGCTCTATCCGCGCGAGGAACATTTCCGCAGCCATGTGGTGATGGCGCGCCACGGTTTCGGCAAGGGCGAGTACCGCTATTTCCGCTACCCGCTCCCCGATATGATCGAAGGCCTGCGCACCGCGCTTTATCCGGGTCTCGCCGCCGTGGCCAATGACTGGAACGAGAAGATGGGCGTGGCGCAGCGCTATCCCGCCGACCACGCCGCTTTCCTGCAGCGATGCCACGGCGCGGGGCAGACAAGGCCGACGCCGCTTCTCCTGCAATACGGCCCGGGCGACTTCAACTGCCTGCATCAGGACCTCTATGGCGCGCTCGCCTTTCCGCTGCAGGTGGCGATCCTGTTGTCCGAGCCTGGCGAGGATTTCGAAGGCGGCGAATTCGTGCTCACCGAACAGCGCCCGCGCATGCAGAGCCGCGCCGAGGTGGTGCCTTTGAAACGCGGCGACGCGGTGATCTTCGCCGTGCATAATCGGCCGGTGCAAGGGAGCAAGGGATTCTACCGGGTGAACCTGCGCCATGGCGTCAGCCGGCTGCGTTCGGGGCGGCGGCATACGGTGGGGATTATTTTCCACGACGCGACGTAGAGCGCGGCGCGGAAACTGCTGATCTCCCCCTTGTGGGGGAGATGCCCGGCAGGGCGGAGGGGGGCGCGAAGGATCTCTGCATCTCATTTCTTGCACCGATCCACGCTTAGCGGCCGAAGAACACACAGGAAAACGCGGCAGACGTCGGCGGGACAGCGCCCCCCTCTGGCCTGCCGGCCATCTCCCCCACGAGAGGGGAGATCAGCTGTTACGCGGTCTGGCCAATCACCATCGTCTCATCTGCGGCGCTTCGGCCTCTTCCCCTGCCGCGCCCATTCGCGTATGCCCCGGGCAAATCCCGTCACCTCAGCGCAGCCTCCCCGGACCGCTCCATGATCCGTCTCGAAAACATCGGCAAGCAGAACGGCCGCCAGATCGTCTTCATCGAAGCCTCGGCCGCCTTGCTGAAGGGCGAGAAGGTCGGGCTGGTCGGCCCGAACGGCGCCGGCAAGACGACCTTGTTCCGCATGATCATGGGTGAGGAGCAGCCCGACGAAGGCCAGGTCTCGGTCGATCGCGGCGTCACCATCGGCTATTTCAGCCAGGATGTCGGCGACATGGGCGGCTTGAGCGCCGTCGCGGAAGTCATGGAAGGCGCCGGGCCGGTGAGCGCTGTCGCCGCCGAGATGCGCGAACTGGAGCATGCCATGGGCGATCCGGAGCGCGCCGACGAGATGGACGCAATCATCGAGCGCTATGGCGAATTGCAGCACCGTTTCGAGGAGCTCGACGGCTATGCGCTGGATGGCCGCGCCCGCGAGGTGCTGGACGGCCTGGGCTTTTCCCAGGAGATGATGGACGGCGACGTTTCGAAGCTTTCCGGCGGCTGGAAGATGCGCGTCGCGCTGGCTCGCATCCTGCTGATGCGGCCGGACGTCATGCTGCTCGACGAGCCGTCGAACCATCTCGACCTCGAAAGCCTGATCTGGCTGGAGAAATTCCTGAAGGAATACGACGGCGCGCTGCTGATGACCTCGCACGACCGCGAGTTCATGAACCGCATCGTCAACAAGATCATCGAGATCGATGCCGGCGCGCTGACCTCCTATTCCGGCAATTACGAATTCTACCAGGAGCAGCGCGCGCTGGCCGACAAGCAGTTGCAGGCGCAGTTCGAGCGCCAGCAAGCGATGCTGGCCAAGGAGATCGCCTTCATCGAGCGCTTCAAGGCGCGCGCTTCGCATGCCGCACAGGTGCAGAGCCGGGTGAAGAAGCTCGACAAGATCGACCGCGTCGAGCCGCCGAAGCGCCGTCAGACGGTGGCCTTCGAGTTCCAGCCGGCGCCGCGCTGCGGCGAGGACGTGGCGACGCTGAAGGGTATCCACAAGAGCTACGGCAGCCGCACCATCTACGAGGGGCTGGACTTCCAGATCCGCCGGCGCGAGCGCTGGTGCGTGATGGGTGTCAACGGCGCCGGCAAGTCGACGCTTTTGAAGCTGGTCGCCGGCGCCTCGGAGCCGGACGAAGGCTCCGTCGCGCGGGGTCCCAGCGTCAAGATGGGCTATTTCGCCCAGCACGCCATGGAGCTGCTCGACGGGGAGCGTACCATCTTCCAGACGCTTGAGGACTCGTTTCCGCAGGCCGGCCAGGCGCCGCTGCGCGCTTTAGCCGGCTGCTTCGGCTTTTCCGGCGACGAGATCGAGAAGAAGTGCCGCGTGCTCTCGGGCGGCGAGAAGGCGCGGCTGGTAATGGCGCTGATGCTGTTCGATCCGCCCAACCTTTTGGTGCTCGACGAGCCGACCAACCACCTCGACATCACCACCAAGCTGATGCTGATCGAGGCGCTGTCGCAATATGAAGGCGCGATGCTCTTCGTCTCGCGCGACCGCCATTTCCTGGCGGCGCTGTCGAACCGCGTGCTGGAGCTGACCCCCGACGGCATCCACACCTATGGCGGCGGCTACACCGAATATGTCGCGCGCACCGGCCAGGAAGCGCCGGGGCTGAGGAGCTAAGGGGCGTAACTCAGAGCGCGTCGTAGACGGCGTCGACTAGCGCCTTGCGGCGCGGGTCCACGTCGTCGAACCCCACCATGCGGTTGGTCACGTAACCGAACCCCAAGCCGGCGCCGGGGTCGGCAAAGCCGATGGCGCCGCCCCAGCCGGTATGGCCGAAGGTCTGCGGCGATGCGCGGCCGGCATAGACAGGATCGTCGATCTGAAAGCCGGCGGCGAAGGCGGTCGGCAGCGCGAAGCTGTCGTCCATGCCGCGAAAGCGCGGTCGCGCGGCCTCTTCGACCGCCGCGCGGCCAACCAGAGCCTTGCCTTCAAGGGTCCCGCCCGCCGCCATCATGCCGTAGATGCGCGCCAGCGCGTGCGCCGTGGACTGGCCGTTGCCGCCCGGCACCTCTGCGGCCCGCCAGGCGCGGTCGTTGGGCGCCAGGGCACGGGGCGCCGGGTTGTCGCATGCATGGGGAAAGGGCGAGGCGCGCACGAGCTCGACCCAGTCCGAAGCCTTCGGGCCCTCGATCATCTCTGCGGCACGGGAATCCTCGGCTTGCGGCAGGCCGACACAAAAATCGGCTCCAAGCGGACCTGCGATCTCTTCCGCTATGAAGCGGCCGATGCTGCGCCCGTCGACGCGCCGCAGCACCTCGCCGGCAAGGTGGCCGTAGCTTAGGGCGTGGTAGATACAGCGGCTGCCAGGTTCCCATAGCGGCGCCATGGCGGCAAGCGCGTCGATATAGGGCGCCCAGGCGAGCATGCCTGCCTCGTCCATCGGCACGGCAAGACCATTCAGCCCGGACCGGTGCGACATCACCTGGTCGAGCGTGATGCGCTCCTTGCCGGCGGCCGCGAATTCTGGCCAATAGCGCGCGACCGGCGCGGCATAATCCAGCTTGCCACGCTCCACCAGCATCGCGATCGCCGTCGCCACGACGCCCTTGGTGGAGGACCAGACATTGACCAGCGTGTCGCGGCGCCACGGGCGAGCGCGCGCGGCATCCGCATGGCCGCCCCAAAGGTCCACGACCGTCTTGCCCTGGACCACGACCGAGACGCCGCCGCCATGCTCGAGGCCTTGCGCGAAACACCAGGCAAACGCATCGCGCACTCCGGCAAAACGCGGATCGCAGAGGCCTTCTATGGTCATGCGCGAATTCCCACCAAAAGCGCCTCAGCCGAAAAGCTTCGTCACAAAGCCGCTGAACCAGGCAAGCTGCGCCGCGTGGTGGGCTTCCATCAGCCGGTCCTGCATGTCCCGGTCCTGCGCGCCGAGCGTTCCGTAGGGTGCGCCTTGCCGTTCCTGCCAGCGCCGGAAGCCTGCCGGACCCTGCTCGGCATGGAACTGCAGCGCATAGGTCTTGTCGCCGATCCGGAACGCCTGGTTTGGAAACGTTTCGCTCGAGGCGAGATGCACGGCGCCCGCGGGCAGGGCGAAGGTATGAAAATGGTTCTGCGGCAGGAAGAGCGGCCGGTCGAGGAAGTCGCCGGCCTCGGCCGTCGGCGTGATCTCGAAATAGCCGAACTCCCTGATGCCGCTTTCCACCGGCCCGACATCGGCGCCGAGGTGCCAGGCGATCTGCTGCGCGCCCTGGCAGATGCCGAGCAGCGGCAGGTCGTTGTCCAGGCAATGTTCGATCAGCGCGGCTTCATGATCGAGGAACGGATGCTCGTCGGTGTCGAACACATTGAACGGGCCGCCATAGATCACGGCCCCGTCGACAGCGTCGAGGTCGATCGCCTCACCCTTGAACGGCATCGCGGTCGTGACCGCATGGCCGTTCGCCTCCAGGGTGGTCTGGACATGATCGTCGCCCGGTTCTTCAAAATGCCTGACCAGGACAACGCGTTTCATTTGGGGCTCCTGCCGCTCATTTCACGAGAGACTACGATAAAGCTTAGCGGGTCATTGGCAATGTGCCAGCATCTGATCGTGTTTGTCGGCGCCGCCCCCCATTCGTCATCCTCGGGCTTGACCCGAGGATCCATGCCGTGACACCTGCCGTAGAACTCAACGGTGCAGAATTCTGTAATCGTTGCAACACCTTAGCGTCATGGCATGGATCCTAGGGTCTGCGCGCGTCGCTCCGCTCCTTGCTTCGCCCTAGGATGACGAGGCACGGGCGGCGCATCTCGGTATGGGCGCCCATCACCCCTTCGCCAAGCCGCGATCGATCAGCCGCGCCAGGCGCGCCGAGAAGGCCTTGGCGTCGGCCGGCTTGTCGCCGTCGAGCACGCGCGCTTCGTCGTAAAGCAGATGCGCGGCGTCCTCCTTGAACGCCTTGTCGTCGTCGCCGAGCTTTGCCAGCGCCGCCACGCGCTCATGGCGCGGGTTGATCTCTAGGATCGGCTTGGCGGCCTTGTCGAGCCGGCCGGCGGCGTTGAGCAGGCGCTCGAACTGGCGGTCAGGGCCATGCTCCGGCGCGACCAGGCAGACGGCGCTTTCGGTTAGCCGGTCGGAAGCCTTCACGTCCGACACCTCCTCGCCGAGCGTCGTCTTCACGAATGCCAGGAAGGCGGCGATATCCGAGGATGTCTCGGCGTCGGGCTTCGCCGCATCGTCGGGCAGCGCGACGTCGGCAAGCTCGGCCGCGCCCTGGGTCACCGACTTGAACGGCTTGCCGTCGAATTCCGGCGCCATCGTCACCCAGAAACTGTCGACCGGGTCGGTGAGCAACAGCACCTCGATTCCGCGCGCGCGAAACCCTTCCAACTGCGGCGAGGCTTCAAGCCGGGCGCGGTCGTCGCCGGCCATGAAGAAGATCGCCTTCTGGCCTTCCTTCATCGCGGCGACATAGTCGGCGAGGCTGCGCCAGCCTTCGCCCGAAGCGGTCGAACGGAAGCGGGCAAGCTTCAACAGCTGCTCGCGCCGCTCGTAATCCTCGTAGAGCCCTTCCTTGAGGACGACGCCGAAATTCTCCCAGATTTTCGTATAGGCTTCGGCATCGTTCTCGGCGGTCTTGGCGAGGTCGCCGAGCACGCGGTTGGTCACGCCCTTGCGGATTGCGGCGAGCAGGGGGCTTTCCTGGATCATCTCGCGCGAGACGTTGAGCGGCAGGTCGGCTGAATCGACCAGGCCGCGCACGAAGCGCAGGTAACGCGGCAGCAGATCGGCATCGTCGGTGATGAAGACGCGCCGCACATAGAGCTTCATGCGGCCCTTGCGGTCCTGGTCGAAAAGATCGAACGGCCGCGAGCCTGGCACGAAGGCGAGCACGCTGTATTCCTGCCGGCCCTCGGCGCGGAAATGGATGGTCGAGGCCGGCTCGTCATACTGGCCGGCGATGCTGCGGTAGAAGTCGGTATATTCCTCCGGCTTGATCTCGCTCTTTGGCCGCACCCACAGCGCCGTGCCGTCGGCGATGTCGCGCGGCTCGGCGCCGGGTTTCTCGACCAGCGTGATCGGCACCGGCACATGGCCCGACTGCGACTTCGCCAGCCCTTCGAGCCGGTAGGGCGTGGTGTAGGAGGAGGCGTCTTCCATCAGATGCAGCACGACGCGCGTGCCGCGCCTGGGTGCCGCCTCGAGCGGCGCCGGCGCGATTTCGTAGGTGCCCTTGCCGTCGGACGACCAGCGGAACGCCTCGTCGCTGTCGGCCCGGCGGCTGATGACATCGACCCGGTCGGCGACCATGAAGGCCGAGTAGAAGCCGACGCCGAACTGGCCGATGAGCTGCG
>JAFKFE010001262.1 GCA_017308345.1 Alphaproteobacteria bacterium
GATGGCGACGCTGGGGAGGCTTCGGCCGATCCCCAACGTCCGCGACGGTTCGCCCGTCAGCAGCGCTTCAGCGCATCACACCGCGATCTTGCCGCCGCCCTGCTTCGTAATCGCAACGACCGAAGGCCGCACCGGCATGTCCGGCTTGAAGTCCGGCCAGCGGGTCGACGGATCCTCGTAATAGGACGGGCGGCCAAAGCCCTCCCAGTCCTCGCCGCCGTCACCCGGATGCTGCACGGCGACGAAAGCCGTCTGGTCGTCCGGCGCGAAAAGCGGGCCGCACATTTCGGCGCCGATCGGCACGCGGAAGAACAGCTTCGACGTCGCCCGCGCCGGGCCTTCGGTGTCGACCGCCCAGAGGCCGTCGGTGCGTCCGGTGGCTTTCGGACCCTGGCCGTCGGTCGCGACCCACAGGCGGCCGGCGGAATCGACCGCGCAATTGTCCGGCATGCCGAACCAGCCATTGGCGGTGGTGGCGGTCGAGAAGGTGGCGCCGACATCGGCGACGGAAGGATCGCCGCATTTCAGCAGCACTTCCCACTTGCCCCTGGCGGCGGCGAAGTCGCCGCCGTCCTCGACGATCTCGATGATATGGCCGAAGGCGTTGGAAGCACGCGGGTTGGCGGCGTCGACCTGCTCGGCCTTGCGCTTGGAATTGTTGGTGAGCATGACATAGACCTTGCCGTTGCCGGCATTGGGCTGGATGTCCTCGGGCCGATCCATCTGGGTGGCGCCGAGCAGGTCGGCGGCGCGGCGCGTCTCGATCAGCACGTCGGCCTGGGAGGCAAAGCCGTTCTCCGCGGTCAGCGGGCCTTGACCGAACACGATCGGCATCCATTCGACCGAACCGTCTTCGGCGAACTTCGCCACATGCAGCGTGCCGTCGTCGAGCAGGTTCATGTTGGCCGCGCGGACATCGGGATTGAACTTGCCGGCGGTGACGAACTTGTAGACATAGTCGAAACGCTCGTCGTCGCCGAGATAGAAGACGACGCGGCCGTCCCCGGCGACGATCGACTCGGCGCCCTCATGCTTGAAGCGGCCCATGGCGGTGCG
>JAFKFE010001263.1 GCA_017308345.1 Alphaproteobacteria bacterium
CTGCGTCCCTTTCTGGTCATGGAAAGTGCCGCGCTGTTTTCGGGCGGTAATGACGCGGCGCTCCGCGTCGCGGCGTCGCTCGAATGCGTGCATTGCTATTCGCTGATCCATGACGATCTGCCGGCGATGGATGACGACGATCTGCGCCGCGGCCAGCCGACGGTGCACAAGGCCTTCGACGAGGCGACCGCGATCCTGGCCGGCGACGCGCTGCTGACATTGGCCTTCGACATCATCGCCGACGAGGCGACGGCATTGCCCGCCGACCGCCGTGCGGCGCTCGTGCTGGCGCTCGCACGCGCGGCCGGCGCCGGCGGCATGGTCGGCGGCCAGATGCTGGATCTCGAAGCCGAGCGCAAGCGGCCGGACGAGGCCGGCATCATCACCTTGCAGGCGATGAAGACCGGCGCGCTGATCCGTTTTGCCTGCGAGGCCGGCGCGATCGTCGCCGGCGCGCCGCCTGCCGACCGCGAGCGGCTGGCCGAATTCGGCTCGGCGATCGGTCTTGCCTTCCAGCTCGCCGATGACCTGCTAGACCTCACCGCCGACGCCAAGCAGATGGGCAAGGCGACGAACAAGGACGCCGCCGCCGGCAAGGCGACGCTTGCCGCGCTGCACGGGCCCGACTGGGCGCGCGGCCAGCTCCACGGCCTGATCGACCAGGCGCATGCGCTGCTCGAGCCCTATGGCGAGCAGGCAGGGTTGCTCAAGGAGGCCGCGACCTTCGTGGCGACGCGCAGCAACTGAAGCAGGCAGTCACGTATTCAATTTTCGGGAATTGTCCGTTCTCGGCCGGCAGCGTTCAACTTTGCGGGTTCGAATGTATGCTTGCCGCTGAACCCCTCCTCGTCTGATCTTGGCCGATCAGGTCGGTCATAGCTTCCACGACCCTGCACGCCGCCGCTCCCGTAGCCGATCGGTCATTGACGATGATCGAGGTACGGAACGGGATGTCGAATTCAATTTCCTTTAGCGCCAGCCCAAACTCTGAATAGACACTGGCCGTGAACGGATCGACGACGGCGAGCGAGGAACTGCCTCTGACCAGCGCGCAAG
>JAFKFE010000223.1 GCA_017308345.1 Alphaproteobacteria bacterium
TACAACTTCCAGGAAGGCTCGAAGGCCACCGTTACCATCGACAAGAAGTCGTTCTCGATGTTCACCCGCGGCAAGTCAGCCTGGGTCGAGAACGCCGCGGAAGAGCCGGTGCTGATCGCCGCCATGAAGACCGGTAGCGACATGAAGGTGCAGGCGAAATCCGGCCGCGGCAACCCGACTTCCTATGTCTTCTCGCTCAAGGGCATCTCGGCTGCGCTGGCCTCGATCGCCAAGTGCAAATAAGCCGGGACGGCATCTGGATCTGACGCAAAGGCCGGGCCACAAGCCCGGCCTTTTGCCATTCGGCTTGCCTCTGCCTCTGCATCGGCCGGTTCTGCCCAAAGCATGTCTCCCGAAAGTGGGAACCGGTTTCGGGATAAGGACATGCGTAGAATCAAAGACCTGAAGCGCATAGGGCGAATCTGAAAGATCGCGACGCGCTTTGGGATGGTTCAAGGAATGGTGCGTCGCGCTTTTCCTTCCACAATTGCGTAGAAACAGAGAGTTGGAGCGGGCCTGCGGTTCCATCAACGCTGACCGCGATGGCCGGCGGCATCGGCGATGCCGCGCGGGCGCCCTCTTGCGCGGAATTCGGCTGCGGCCATGCGTCCGGAAAAAAACTGCACGGCAGGACGGAATAGTTTCCGGCCCAGCGCGGTAGATAGGGCAAAAGAGGGAGAACGCTCTTTGAAGCGGTTGCCATGCACAAGGCCACGCCGGAAGCAGGGAGCGGCGGCAAGCGCTGGGGATGAGTGTCTTTCAGGGCTTGCGGTCGGGAGGAGCACGCTCCCAACCGGCCCAGCGGTTGTCTGTCCCTGTCCCTGACCGCTGGGCCGCTTTTTCACGCCGGCCTTGGCCGGAAGGCGGGTAAAATGAGCCCGGAGCGGCTTGGTCGACGCGGCAGGGGGCGAGCGGTCTGAGATGGGATGAGAGCCAAGTTCGACGTCATACCGCATCTGGAGGATCTGTGGCGTTACGGCAGGGTGCTCACCGGCGATGATTCCGACGCCGATGACTTGGTGCAGGAAGCTCTCGTCCGTGCGTTGTCGATGGCCGGCAGCTACGACCCCGCCCGGCCGCTGCTGCCTTGGCTGATCAGGATTGTGCGCAACACCTTCTTCACCGGCGCCGGCCGGGCCGATGCCGACAGGCGGCGCCTTGCGTCCATCGCCGACATGTCGGATGCGGCCTCGCCGCCGCCGCAGGAGCACAGCGCCGAACTGTCGAACGTAAGCAGGGCGCTTGCCCGCATGCCGACCGACCAGGCCGAGATACTTCATCTCGTCGGCGTGCTGGGCTTCACCTATTCGGAGGCAGCCGAACTGCTGGGCGTGCCGACCGGGACGGTGATGTCCCGCCTCAGCCGGGCTCGTACGGCCTTGAAGAACAACATGGAAAACATGGATAGCGCAGCTTCCCGTCATTTGAAGATCATTGGAGGGCGTGATGTGGCCCGATAATAGCGTTTCCGAAGAGGATGTCGGCCGTTTGCTGGACGGCGAGCTGTCGCCGTCGCGGCGATCCGAGCTGCAAGCCCGGCTTGCCCGCGAGCCCGAACTGGCGGCGGCTGTGTTTGCCCACGCGCAGCGCATGGAAGCGCTGCGCGATTCCCAACCGCGGCGCTTGTTCCCGCCCGGCGCGACCGTCGAGAAGGCGAAACAGCTGGAACAGGCGTTTGGCCGCAGGCGGATGTTCGCGATGCTCAGGCTTCAGGTCGCCGCCGTCGCGCTGGTCGCCATCGGATGGTCCGCCAACTCGCTCACCGTGCCGCTTCGCCAGGGCGGCAAGACGGCGGACGAAACCTTTATCCTGGCCGCGCGGGACGCGTTGCGCGTCGCGCAGCTCAACGCGGGTCCGGAAAAGGGCGTGGAGCCCAAGCAGGACAAGATCCAGCGGCTGGTTGGCGCCGTCAACGTCAGCATGCCGACGCTGCCCTCGACATGGGTGGTCAAGGACGTGCAGGTGCAACCCTGGAATGGACAGCAGAGCCTGGTCGTGACGGCCGACACGCCAAGCGTCGGGCGCATCACGCTTGTGGCCGCGCCGATGAACGGCGAGGACGCCGTTCCCCCGACGCCAGCCACCGACGGCCGGGTGCCGACGGTTTATTGGCAGTCCGGGGGCACCGCCTACGCGCTGATGGGGTCCGCCGCGCCGGATCGGCTCGAAGTGGAAGCAAAACAGATTGAGGTCGCCACGCGCCGGGGCGTCGTGCCCAAGACAAGGGGCTGATCGAGCCCGCCGACGACTACAGAAGGGGGAAAGAATGCACCCGATGCTGGAGTTCTCAATCCGCCCGTGCCGCATGCTGTCGGATGGGTTCACGCAATGAACGTCCTGTCATTCGAAAGGAGATACTATCCGTCCACCTGCCCGGTTTGCGCCGGAGTGTCCCTGGAAGCCGAGGTCCCGCCCCGCAAGATGGAATTCCAGTGTGCCACCTGCGGGGCATTCGAGATCACCTCGGCGGCTCGCACCGCAATGAAGGGCCTGTCACAGGAGAACCGGCAATTGTGGCTGTCGCAAGCGCGGCTGCGGGGCTCGACCGTCCCGCTGATTGCCTGCGCGAACGAGACACCGTCGTAGATCACTGAGTTCTGACGACCCGGGAAGCGTTGCGCGCGGGCGCTTCCCAACGGCCCGGCATCTTGGCTTGGGGTTGCCGGGCCGTTTCGCGCGAGAAGGCGATTGCGATGCGCAGATTGGAAGATTACGAGGAAATCGCGCTGATCGGTTATCCCTGCGATGGGGAATACATCGCCGTGATGACGACTGGCGAGCGGCAGAACTGGCTGCTCGGCGGCGAGCTGTGCGGATGGAACGGCGCCAGCCTCGCCGATCAGGCGGCTGCCCTGCCCAGATACTATCCGCAGGGCTCGCGCCTCATCCTGGCCACGGTCAAGGGCGGCAACCTCGTTGCGGTTCGGGACTGCGACGCCGTCTCCCGCCTGGCGAAACCGCCGGCCGCCGCGAACGGAGGGCCGGGCGACGCCGAAACTGGTCCGGCCGAAGATGCGCGGCTCGCTGATTTTCGCGCCGCGGCGATGCTGCGCGATTCCGCGTCAATGACGTTCGATCCGGCCACCGAGATGGCGCTGTCGACGATCGCGGCGCGCATGAAGCTCGGTCGCATGGAAGTGATCCGCATCGCGCTTCGCGAGTGGCTGGCGATGCTCGGAGCCGCAAGCTTCCCTGTCGACGAAGGCGCGCCATATGGTCCGGAGACGCCGGACCGTTTCGGCTGACCGGATCGCGCTTCGAGCCATTGCGAGCGGCCATGCCCAGGGATCGTCCGCGGAAAGGTCCGCTCTCGAGCCGATCCTGTCCTGAAGCCCGTCGCTACCGCCCTGTGGATCGTGGCGGGGCCGGGGACCGGCCCCGCGTCCGGCCGCTTGAATTTCCCTTCACCGCCCGCATGACGGTGGTGCGGAATCCAGTTCAGCGCGACGCGCTTTTACGCTTTGACCGCTTCGCTCGTCTCCGCCCGTCTGCGCCTGATCCCCTCGGCGATGAACACGCGCGACATGGCGTGGTAGAGCGGCTCGTGCGAGATCAGCCGGGCGGTGCCGTAGCCCAGCATCGCCGCGCACATCAGCGCGATCACATTGTCATGATTGCCGGTCATCTCGAGGATGATGACGAAGGCCGTCATCGGCGCCTGCACGACGCCCGCGAAATAGCCGGCCATGCCAAGCAGCGCCGCAACGCCGCTGCTGGTGCCGAAAATCAGCCCGAGCGTGCTGCCGAGGCCCGCTCCCACCGCCAGCGAGGGGGCGAAAATGCCGCCTGGGATGCCCGACACCATCGACAAAAGGCCAGCCGCGAATTTTCCCACGAAGAAGAACGCCGGCAGCGGCGTGCCTTCCACGGCGCCGCGTGCCTGGGTGTAGCCGGTGCCGAAGGTAAGGCCGCCTGAAGCGATGCCGATTATCGCCACCGCCAGGCCGCAAACCGCCGCCACCGCCAGCGCGCGCGACAGCGGCTGCAGCGCATTCCAGCGGCGTATGCGCCGCATTGCCTTCAGCGCCAACAGCGAAAACAGCGCGCCGACGCCGCCCCCGATGACCCCGCAGGCGATCACCAGCGGCCAGTCGGTGGCGAAGGCGACCGTCTCCCTGGCGATGCCGAAATAGGTATAGTTGCCAAGCAGGCCGAGCGAGGCCAGGCCGGCCAGGATGACCGCCGTCAGCACCAGCCCGTTGGTGCGCGCCTCATAGGTACGGCCCATCTCCTCGATGGCGAAGACGATGCCGGCAAGCGGCGTGTTGAAGGCCGCGGCGATGCCGGCGGCGGAACCGGCAAGGATCAGGCCGCGCGCCTGCGCCATGCCCCCCCAACGCGCGGCCTGCAGCATCAGCGAAGCGCCGACCTGCACCGTCGGGCCTTCGCGGCCGATCGAAGCACCGCAGAACAGGCCGACGATGGTGAGCGCTATCTTGCCGGCCACCAGGCGCAACGAGAGGATATGGCTGCGGTCCTCGTCGTCGCGCAGATGGCGGGCGGCGATCGCCTGAGGGATGCCGCTGCCCTGCGAGCCCGGGAAGTAGGAATGGGCGAGCCAGGCGCACAGCACGAAGCCGAGCGGCGTCATCACCAGCGGCAGATAGAAGCGCCATCCTCCGTCACTGCCGATGACGACATGGAACAATGCCTGCGCCTGGTCGGCCAGCATGGCGAACACCACGCTGATAAGGCCGATCGACAGGGCGCCGGCCCAGAACACGAGGCGCGGCTGCCAGACGCGCCGCGAGCCCCACATCGCCTGCGAACGCCGCAGCATCGGGTGTTTTCGCGATAAGCCGGCCATCTGCGCCCTCATTGTGATGGCCTGCCCGTAGCACACCCATGGGACCGATCAAACCTGTAAGACAGATCCAGCCGGCACGCCTGGATCGGCATGCCGATCACGCGCAGGGCCGCCGAAGAAGATGCGCGGCTTTGCATTCCACCCCGCCGGCATGTCGCCGGCGGGATGCCTGGCCTGGTTCACATGGCCATTTTTTCGCACTCGGCCTGGGCCTTCTTGGTCGACGTATCGATCGTGAAGGTTTTGCCCTTGGCGTCGGTCATGATCATCATGCAATGCTTGATGGGCTTGGCCATCTTCATTATTTCGGCGCTCATCTTCGCGTCCGGCATCATCGTGCCCATATGACCGTCGGGCATGATCGCGGTGACCTGCCCACCCTTCATCATGGTCATGGTGCCCATCGTGTCCTCGGCGAAAGCCTGCGAGGCGGAAAGGCCGACGAGGCCGGCGATAAGAGCGAACTTGATCGAATGCATCAGGAGAACTCCCATTGTTGCGGGGCATGGTCGCCCCGTTCAGGTTCGCGGATGCGTTTCGATTGGTTACGCCAACACGAACATGTGATCGGTCTCCGCCGACGATAGCGGCGAACGATTGCGTTCCGCCCCTGGCTCAGGTGAGCGGGGCTCAAGATTTGTTGACCTCTGTGCCAGCCGAAATCGCTATCGCTTCGCGTCGATCGGGACATAAAGCAGTCCGGTGCGGTGGGAGGCCGGGCCGGCCGGGCCGCGCGACATCGACGCCGGCTTGATTGCGGGTGGCTCGCAGCGCCACCGCTTCCTGCATGACGGGCCTGGCGGACCATTGGAACAACATCTTTTCGCGACCGAGCGTGATCCGCGGCTGAAGCTGATCATCCCGGCCATCGTCGCCATCGCCTTCCTGATGGAACAGCTCGATTCCACCATCCTCACCACCGCCATCCCGGCCATCGCGCAAAGCCTCGACACCACGCCGATCCGGCTCAACCTGGCGATCACCACCTACATCCTGACTTTAGCCGTGTTCATTCCCGTCAGCGGCTGGTTCGCCGACCGGTTTGGCGCCCGCAGGATCTTTGCCCTGGCGCTCTTCACCTTCACCCTGGGCTCGGTCCTGTGCGGCGTGGCCGACAGCGTCGGCATGTTGCTCGCCATGCGCGCGCTGCAGGGACTGGGCGGCGCGATGATGACGCCGGTCGGGCGGCTGATCCTGCTGCGCTCCTTCCCGCGCAGCGGGCTGATTACCGCCATGACCTACATGACCTTGCCGGCGATCGTCGGCCCCGTCATCGGGCCGTTGCTCGGCGGTCTCTTGACCACCTATGCCTCCTGGCGCTGGATTTTTTACGTCAACGTGCCGTTTGGCCTCATCGGCATTGTCGCCGCTTTGCGCTTCGTCGACGATTTTCCCGGCGAGGAAGCCCAGCCTTTCGACTTCGCCGGCTTCCTGATGGTGGGCGCCGGCGCGGCACTGCTGCAATTCGGCCTGGAGAATATCGGCAGGCCGGTCATTTCCTCGCTGGCGACCGTGCTGGTCTTGGCCGCATCGGTCCTGCTGCTCTTCGCCTTCGGCCGCTATGCGCGCCGCGTCACGGCGCCCGCGGTGGACCTCACGCTGTTCCGCTTCCGCTCCTTCTGGGTCGGCACGCTGGCCGGAGGGCTGTGCCGCATCGGCCTCAACGGCGCGCCGTTCCTGTTGCCGCTGATGCTGCAGGTCGGCTTCGGCATGAGCCCGGTCACATCAGGATCGCTGACCTTCGTCGGCAGCTTCGGCGCGCTGCTGATGCGGCCGCTGCTGTCGTTCTTCCTGCGGCGCTTCGGCTTCAAGGCCGTGCTGAGCGGCAGCGCGGTGGTCGGTTCTGTTGCCGTGGCGGGCTTTGCCCTGCTCGACGCCGACACCCCGCATTGGCTGATCGGCCTCTATGTCTTCTTCTTCGGCATCGTCCGTTCGGCGCAGTTCATGTCGTCCAACACGCTGTCTTATGCCGATCTGCCGGGGGAAAAACTCAGCCGCGCCACCAGCCTGGGCGGCGTCCTGCAGCAGCTCAGCGTCTCGCTCGGCGTCTCGATCGCCGCCATGGTGCTCGGCCTCGTCTCCGGTCAGGCGCATGCGCCGACGGCGGACCAGTTCCATTGGGCGTTCCTGCTGACGGCGGTGGTCCCGCTGCTTCCCATCCCGGGATTCTTCTTCCTGCATCCGGAAGACGGCGCGCAGGTCAGCGGCCATCGCCGAAAAGCAGATCCTCAAGAGTGAGGTTTGGCGCCGACTGGGCCACCTTCCCCCACAAGGGGGGAAGGAAAGGCCCGCCCCATGACTCCGCCGTCAACCTGTGCTATGCGCCGCGCTTCCTTATCCGGCCCTACTGAAATCGGCCGCAAATCGCTTATATTGGCGCCACCATGACCGTTTCGCTTGATCTTACCGCCGAAGGCGCCCGTGACGCCTTGCGCGCCCGCACCACCGAAAAGCCGTCGCTGGTCGGCCTGACCCGCGCCGAGCTAGGCGAGGCGCTCGTCGGCGCCGGCATCGTGCCGGAGCGCCAGGCGAAAATGCGCGCCCAGCAGCTTTGGCATTGGATGTATGTGCGCGGCGTCTCCGATTTCGCGCATATGTTCAACATCTCGAAGGATTTGCGCGCCGAGCTCGACAAGCATTTCACCGTCGCGCGCCCCGAGATCGTCGAGGAGCAGATCTCCTCCGACGGCACGCGCAAATGGCTGTT
>JAFKFE010000224.1 GCA_017308345.1 Alphaproteobacteria bacterium
CCAGACGGTCGCCTCCTCGCTGCAAGCGCCGGTGCTCTTCGTCATCGCCGCCGACTTGCGCAACATGGAACTGCAGGCGGCGGTCGACGAGGCCGATATCGGCCAGGTCAAGCCTGGCCAGCATGCCCGCTTCACCGTCGACGCGTTCCCGGACCGCCCGTTCGACGCCGCGATCCGCGACATCTCCTATGCCTCGGTCACCACCGACGGCGTCGTCACTTACAATGCGCGGCTCGAAGTCGACAATGGCGAGCTTCTGCTCAGGCCCGGAATGACGGCGACGGTCTCGGTCGTCACCCGGCAGGCCAAGGGCGTGCTTACCGTCCCCTCCACCGCATTCCGCTATCGGCCGACGCAACAGGCGGCGCGCGGCTGGAGCTTCAGCGACCTGTTCACAGGCCGCATGGGCCGCCCCGGCCGGCAGCGCGAGCCGACCAAGGCGCCGACCGACGGCTCGCGCACGCTTTATGTGCTGGAGAATGGCCGGCCGCGTGCCGTGAACGTCAGGATCGGTTCGACGGATGGCGAACTGACCGAGGTCACGTCCGGCCTCGACGAGGGCGCGCAGGTCATCACCGGCGCTCAACAGCGGAGCTGACGAAATGTCGGCCCCCCTGCTCATCACCTTCGACAAGGTCTGGAAAAGCTATGGCGAGGGCGAGGCCCGCGTGCATGCGCTGGCCGGCGTCGATCTCGCCATCCGGCGTGGCGAGTTCGTCGCCATCATGGGGCCTTCCGGCTCAGGCAAGTCGACGGCGATGAACATCATCGGCTGCCTCGACACGCCGACGGCCGGAACCTACAGCTTCATGGGTGTCGATGCCGGCCGGCTCGATCGCAACCGCCGCGCGCTTTTGCGCAACCTCTATGTCGGCTTCGTCTTCCAGGGCTACAATCTCCTGCCGCGCACCACGGCGGCCGAAAATGTCGAGCTGCCGCTGATCTATCGCGGCGTCGCCGCGCGCGAGCGCCGCGACCTCGCCATGCAGGCTCTGGCCCAGGTAGGTCTTGTCGGGCGAGAGCACCACACGCCGGCCGAGCTCTCGGGCGGCCAGCAGCAGCGCGTTGCGATCGCCCGCGCCATCGTCACCATGCCGACACTGCTTGTCGCCGATGAACCGACCGGCAACCTCGATACGGCGCGCACACATGAGATCATGGAGTTGCTGACCAGGCTCAATGCCGATCTCGGCCTCTCCATCGTCATGGTCACGCATGAAGCCGATGTCGCGGACTATGCCGGCCGCACCATCCGTTTCCTTGACGGCCATGTCGCCTCCGACACCTTGAAGGCGGAGGCAGCGGCTTGATCTGGGAAACCGTCCGCCTGTCGCTGCGTTCGATCCGCCGCAACGTGCTGCGCTCGTTCCTGACGCTGCTTGGCATCGTCATCGGCGTCGCCGCGGTCATCGCCATGCTCACCATCGGCTCCGGCACGACGGAGAAGGTCAAGGCCGATATTTCGAAGCTCGGCAGCAACCTGCTCGTCGTCCGCGCCGGTCGCCCCGCGGGGCCCGGCGGTCCGGGAGGACTCGATCAGGCGGTGCGGCCGCTGGCCGAAAAGGATGTTACCGCGCTCGTCGCGCATCTGAGCGGCGCCCGCGCGATTTCACCTGCTTCGCAAAAGCAGGTTCGCGTCATCTTCGGCACTGAAAGCCTGACCTCGGGCGTGACCGGAACCGACAGCGCCTATCTCGATGCCCGCGACTGGAAGCTGGTGTCGGGGCGGTCGTTCAGCGATTCCGAAACGCGCGCCGGCACCGGTGTCTGCCTGATCGGCGAAACGGTGCGCCAGCAATTCTTCGGCGCCGGCGATCCGGAGGGTGAGGTCATCCGCGTCAACCGCACCTCGTGCAAGATCATCGGCCTGCTCGAGCCCAAGGGCTATACGGGTTTCGGCCAGGACCAGGACAATGTCGTGCTGATGCCGCTGCACGCCTATCAACGGCGCATCGCCGGCAACCGCGACATCGACAGTATCTACATCGCCGCGGACGACCGCACGCCCACCACCGAACTACAGCCGCGCGTCGAGGATATTTTGCGCGACACGCGCCGCGTCACGCCGGATCGCGATGACGATTTCTCGATCCGCGACATGACGCAGATCGCCGACGCCATGACCAGCGCCACCACCACCATGACCGGTATGCTGGGCGCCGTCGCCGGCGTCAGCCTTCTGGTCGGCGGCATCGGCATCATGAACATCATGCTGGTTTCGGTCACCGAACGCACGCGCGAGATCGGCATCAGGCTGGCTATCGGCGCGCACGAGAAACACATCCTCATCCAGTTCCTGGTCGAGGCGACGGTGCTATCGCTGCTTGGCGGCATCATCGGTATCCTGATCGGGCTTTCGCTGGCCGGCCTCGCTTCGATGGCGCTGACGATACCCTTCGCGCCGAGCCCCGCCGTCATCCTGCTCGCCGTCGGCTTTTCGGCGCTGATCGGCATGGTGTTCGGCTTCTTCCCCGCGCTGCGCGGCGCAAGGCTCGATCCGATCGACGCGTTGAGGCACGAATAAGGCGGCTTTGCCGCGCCTTCGGAATTGCGAGACTGTCAAAACGGCAGCCGCGCGTTCTCCTTGACCTCCTTCATGACGAAGAAAGTCCTGGTTTGCCTGACACCCGGCAGCGCGATCAGCTTCTGGCCGTGCAGCTTGTTGAAATCCGCCATGTCGCGCACCCGTATCTTCAGAAGATAGTCGAAGTCGCCGGCCACGAGGTTGCAGTCCAGAACCTCCTTGAGCTTCAGCACCGCCTCCTCGAAAGCGCCGAAGCTTTCGGGCGTCGAGCGGTCAAGGACGACGCCGACCATGACCAGCGCGCCAAGCCCCACCGCGGCGGGCGCGATCTCCGCCCTGACGCCGGTGATGTAGCCATCTTCGAAGAGGCGTTGCGTGCGCCGATGACAGGTGGCGGCGCTGACATTCACGCGGGTCGCCAGTTCCGCATTGGTCAATCGCCCCTCGGCCTGGAGCGCCCGCAGGATCTTGACGTCGATGCGGTCGAAAGACGAAGTAGAAGATTCTTCCATTTTTATGACCTGAATGGCTGTTAGATCCAATCTTAACACGATCCTTTGTAATTATGCGAAAATCCTGAACGCAAATTCGAGAGCACTTTTCACGCGTTTCGGCCTATCCTGAGCCTGTGGAAAAACGGCCATGGCGGAGGGCAAATCGATGTCGCTTCTCGATAAATTTGAACGTTATCCGCTGACCTTCGGGCCGACGCCGATCGAGCATCTGCCGCGTCTCAGCGCGGCGCTTGGCGGAAAGGTGCAGGTCTACGCAAAGCGTGACGACTGCAATTCCGGGCTGGCCATGGGCGGCAACAAACTGCGCAAGCTCGAATATATCGTGCCCGATGCACTTCGCGCCGGCGCCGACACTCTGGTGTCGATCGGCGGCGTGCAGTCGAACCACACGCGCATGGTCGCCGCGGCGGCGGCCAAGATCGGCATGAAATGCGTGGTGATCCAGGAGAAATGGGTGCCGCATTATGATGCGGTCTACGACCGGGTCGGCAACATCCTGCTGACGCGCCTGATGGGCGCCGACAGCCGGCTCGTCGACGACGGCTTCGACATCGGCATCCGCAAGAGCTGGCAGGATGCGATCCAGTCGGTGAAGGATGCGGGCGGCAAGCCCTACCCTATCCCCGCCGGAGCTTCGGTGCACAAGTTCGGCGGCCTGGGCTATGTCGGCTTCGCCGAGGAGGTGGCGAAGCAGGAAGCCGAGCTCGGTTTCAAATTCGACTACATCATCGTCTGCGTCGTCACCGGCTCGACACAGGCCGGCATGATCGTCGGCTTCGCCGCGCAGAACCGCGCCGACCGGGTGATCGGCATCGATGCCTCCGGCACGCTCGACCAGACCCGAGCGCAGGTCCGTCGCATCGTCGACGACACAGCTGCCCTCGTCGGGCTCGGTCGCGCCGTGCGGGAGGACGAAATCGTCATCAACCCCGACTACGCCTATCCCGCCTACGGCGTTCCATCGGAGAAGACGAATGAGGCGATCCGGCTGGCGGCGCGCACCGAGGCGATGATCACCGATCCGGTCTACGAGGGAAAGTCGATGCAGGGCCTGATCGACCTGACCAGGAAAGGCTTCTTCCCCGAAGGCTCGAGAATCCTCTATGCGCATCTCGGCGGCGCGCCGGCCATCAACGGCTACAGCTATTACTACAAGGACGATGGCGCTCCCTGGAAAGGCGCGGCGCATGACGACACGTTGCCGCCGCTCTTTCCATAGGACGCTGCCAATGGCGTCAGGAGGTCAGAAAACGGTGCCGGAGAAATGCCACTCGATGAGCGGCTTCATGTGCCCCATGAGCCCCTCGGGCAGGTCGGCGGCATCGCGTATGATGATCGGCCCTTCGATCTCCGGCTCATCTTCTCTGGCGACGAAGGCGCTGATGCGGCGCGCCAATTGGTCGGCCGGCTCGGCGACCCGGTAGCGGCGGAAGATCACCGTGCCGCTCGCCGTCGACAGCGCGTGATAGCGCTGTCCGCGTTCAGCCGCCGACAGGTCGAGCCCTGTCTCCTCCCCCACCTCGCGGATCATATTGAAGTCGACGTCGACCAGCCCGTCACGGAAGTCGACCGGCTCGAAGGAACCTGCGGCGAAATAGACGCGGCCGGCGTTGACGGTGTGCGGGCCCATGCGGATCGCCACCAGCGCATTGTCGCCGGCGACCAGCATGGCATGCGCATAGGCGTGCTCGGCGCCGGAATTCTCGCGCCGCTTGCGCCACAGCATGAAGGTCGAGTAGTTCACCGCATGGCAGCGGCCGACGAGGCGGCTGTCCCTGTAGGCGAGTTCGGAAAGCAGCACCACCGTGCCGTCGAACAGCGCCGGATTGGCCGCCATCTCCTGCCGCCAGTTCTCGGCGATCGCCTGCGCGTTGCTCAGCGCGAAGGGATGCGGGCCGGGATCGAGGCGGACGTCGATCGCGTCGACGGGCAGGATGACGTTGCGGGGCAGATCGAAACTCAAGAGGGTTACGCCATGTCCAGGGTGATCGCGACGGGGCAGTGGTCCGACGCCTTCGGCCTGTCCCAGCCGGTGCGCGGAAAGCGCTCGACCTCCTGGCCTGCCGGAAAGATGGTGCGCCAAGGCTGGCCGTTGCGGACGATGTCGGGCACCGCCGTCGCGTTCTTAGCCGCGAGAGCCTTCGACAGGAGGATGTAGTCGAGCTGGCACAGATGCCGCTCCTCCGGGCCGCGGGTGTGGTAGAAGCTCCAGCGATCCATCTCCGGCCGCCGCTCGACGACGTTCTCGCAGAAGCCGCCGGCGGTCAGCACATTGATACTGGACTGGGCTTCATCCACGACCTCGAAGCGATAGCCGTCGAAGCTGTCGCCCTCGATCTTCACGCGCTGCCGGTAATCGTTCATGTCGCCGCAGATCGCCCAGCGCTTGTCGGCGGCATGGTCCTTGCCGAAACGCTCCTCGATGATGCGGCGCACGGCCTGCGCCTCGGCCGTACGCAGCGGCATCGTCGCCTCGCGGCCGTCGAGCCCGTTGCGCGGCGAGCCCATCGACTTGAAATGCACGAGATAGAGTGTCAGCGGCAAGCCGCCGATGGTGAGGTCGACCTCCAGGCAGTCCCGGCGGAAGATGCGATCGCCGGCCACCTGCCCGAGCGCCGCGAGCTCCGGCGTGAAGAGGCCGAACTGCTCGAACGTGACATAGGCATGGCTCGTCATGCGCACGAACTCGATCGGCTGGCCCTGCATGGTCTCGTTGCGCATCATCACCGCGACATCGATGCCGCGGGAGTCGTTGCCGGCCGTGGTGTATTTCTGACGGTAGCCCTGCCCGATCATCTTGAAGAGATAGCCATATTCGAACGCCTTCAGCGCCTCGATATTGTCGACCTCCTGCATGCAGATGATGTCCGCGCGGGTGGTCGCGATGGCGAGCGCCGTCAACTGGCGGGTGTCGTCGGACTGGGCGATCGCGCGGGCCTGCTCCAGAATCCGGTATTCGGCCTCGCTCTGGATGTCGAACAGCGCCAGCGCGCGGTCTTCGTTGAGCTGGTTGCGGTAGCCCGAGAAATCGAACCTGTTCATCAGGTTCTCGACATTGAAGGTGGCAAGGCGCAGCGACATGGCCGTGACCTTTGCCCGCAAGCGGGGGCGAAAACAAGAGCCGGGCTCGATGCTCGTCATGGTTGACGGAACCTTTCCGTTCATCCTCCGTTCAGACGGAAAGATCCAACAATAGGCCTTTCCCCGGGGTGCTCTGGGCGTGGGGCCTTACTCCTTGGAGAGTGAAATGAAATCGCTGTTTTCTTCCCTGAGATCCGGGTTTCTTGCCCTGGGTCTCGCTGCCGGCGTTGCGGCGCCGTCTGTCGCGGGCCCGATCCTGCAACCCGATCTCCCGGCCGCGACGAACATCGCCGCGCCGAAGGTCATTCCCGTGCGCGACAGTTGGGCCGGCGGCAACAACAACTTCCAGGATTGGCGCTGGCGCCGCCACGGCGGCGACTTCAGGTGGCGCGGCGGCGACAGGTGGCGCGGAGACCGCCATTTCTCCCGCAACTGGGACGGCGGCCGATGGAATGATGGCGGCGACTGGCGCTGGCGGCATCACCATCGCCGGCATTTCCGGGACGGCGACGCGGCGATCCTCGGGCTGGGCCTCGGCCTGGGCTTGGGCAGCATGGCCTATGGCAACTACTATGATCCCTACTATTACGATCCCTATCCGCGCTACGCCCAACCGCGGCGCATCCACCGGGCGGAACGGCTGTCCAGCGCGCACGTCCGGTGGTGCTACGATCGCTACCGGTCGTACCGCGCCTGGGACAATACCTTCCAGCCCAATTATGGCCCCCGCAAGCAATGCTGGTCGCCCTATAGTTGAACTGCCCGCCAACAGAGACAAGGAAACGGCGCCCTTCGCGGCGCCGTTTGTATTTTGCCGCAACCCTTTGCCCAGACCGCGATAACCCTAAATTCACCAACAGCGCCTATTCATCCATGCCGGTGCTCCGCATGCCGATCCATGGCGAAATCCGCCAGGACGTACCTCGCAATGGCCGAAAACGAACTCAGAATCCAACGCCGGCAACGCGTCCTGAAAGGCGCGGCGATCCTGACCGGCCTCAACAATTCCGAAGTGACATGCACGGTGCGCAACATGCATTCGAACGGAGCGGAATTGAAGGTGCCGATCGACGCACGCGTGCCGGACGAATTCCTGCTCTATGTGCCGGTCGATGGCGTCGGCTACAGGACGGTGGTGCGTTGGCGCCGCGATGATCGCATCGGCGTCGAGTTCACCGGCACCGAGCCCAAGCCCCGCTGGCACTACGGCTGAACAGCCGAGATCCGCTTTCGGCCAATGCACTCCCCAGGACGAAAAGGGCCGGCGGATTGCCCCGCCGGCCCTTCAGATGCAACTATGAAGCCGAGAATTGGTACTTCGTCTTGTCGACCCGCCTGTTCTTGGCGATCACCCGCGCGGCCGCAGGGCGAAGCCCGAGGGCGCGC
>JAFKFE010001264.1 GCA_017308345.1 Alphaproteobacteria bacterium
TCTGGGCGCTGGGACCGGACGAATGCACAGGCATGCTGAACGACATCGGCATGTCGCCCAGCGAATTCGACGATGCCATGCATCTGCCATATGCCGCGCAGGACTTCCTCACGCTGGCGATGCGTTCAGTTGGGATCGATCCCGACACCTTTCATACGCTGGAGTTCGCGCATGACCACTTCATGTCCCGAACCTGCATCACCTGTCCCCATCGCCGCAGATGCCACAGCCATCTAGAGGCCTTCGATTTCGACAGCCACTATCTCGATTTCTGCCCCAACAGGGATAATTTTTCGACGCTGCTCGGCAAGAGATACGATGCCTAGCCGGCCCTGAAGACCTTCGTGATCGAACCTAGTAGACCGGACAGCGCTTGAAAATGCGGCCTCAAAACGCCGAGCCAATGTTACCAGGATTTTTTCGCCACCTGTTTCCGACGGTCGCAGGGCTACCGGCCGGACCGTTGCTGACATTGTCCTTGCGCTCGCTTGCCACGCGGCGTCCCGGCCTTTTCGAGCGCCTGGGCGAATACCGGTCGGCCTGCTTCGGCATCGATCCCGTGGACCTCGCATTCGCATTTCGCGTGATCCCTGACGGACCACGATCGAGCGTCCGCGTCGTCAGCAAGGATGGAACTGCCGGGTCGGACGTGCTGATCAGGGGACCACTTTTGACCCTGTTGAGCCTGCTTGACGGCTCGCTTGACGGCGATGCGATGTTCTTCAGCCGCATCATCTCGATAAGCGGGCGCACGGAAGCGATGCTCGCCTTGAGGAACACGATAGAGGATGCCGAGCTCCGCCCGTCAGACCTGCTCGGGTTGCACGGCATCCTGGCCCGCTGTGTCGACACGGGTGTGCTCGGCGCCCTGGACGTCGCACGTCGATTGGCCGACAACAGCCCAAGCGAGGCGCAGAAAGCATGACGACGACACGCATGGAACTTGTCTGTCCTGCGGGAACTCCCGCGACGTTGAGGGTCGCCGTCCAGGCGGGAGCAGACGCGGTCTATTGCGTATTTCGCGATGAAACCAACGCCCGCAACTTTCCCGG
>JAFKFE010000225.1 GCA_017308345.1 Alphaproteobacteria bacterium
CGCGGGTGCGCGAGAAGATGAAGTCGCCCAGCCCGTCGAGCGAAGTCAGGCCGATCTCCTTCATCATGTCGACGAGGCGGCGATGGCCGACCTCGTTGCAGGCCGCGAGCGAATAGAAATCGCCGACCACCTGGTTCGGTTCGCGGACATTGGCGCGCAGGATGCGGACGAGGTCGAGATTGACCTTGCCCTTTTCCGCGAACTTCATGATCGGGATCTGGATGCCTTCCTCATAGACCGACTTGCCGTCGGCGCCGAAGCCGCGCCCGCCGACATCGACGACATGCGCCGTGCAGGCGAAGAAGGCGACGAGCTCGCCGTTGAGAAAGGACGGCGACACCATGGTGATGTCGTGCAGGTGGCCGGTGCCGAGCCAAGGGTCGTTGGTGACATAGGTGTCGCCCTCGAACATCTCCTCGCGCGGGATCGCGTTCATGAAATGCAGCACGGCTTCGGCCATGGTGTTGACGTGGCCGGGCGTGCCGGTGACCGCCTGCGCCAGCATCTGGCCGCGCGGATCGAACACGCCGGCCGACAGGTCGCCGGATTCACGCACCGAGGTCGAGAAGGCGGTGCGCAGCAGGGTCAGCGCCTGCTCCTCGACCACCGAGATCAACCGGTTCCACATGACCTGCATGCGGATTTCGCCAATATCGCTCATGCGTGGCTGCCTTTGCGGATCAGAAGGATGGCGCCGTCGCTCTGGATGACGGCGTCGAAGCTGGTGGTGACGACGGTGGAGGTCTCGCGCTCGACGATGACCGCCGGGCCTGCCACCCTGTCGCCGGCGCAAAGCGTCTCGCGCTCGATAATGCCATAGGTTTGCGGCGCGCCTGTCGCCGGATCGAAGACCGCGCGGGTGGTGGCCGGTTCGCTCATCTTCTTGCCGGCGGTGAGTTCGTGGCGCGTGACAGCCGGACGAACGTCCGTCGCCTTCACCGACCAGGTGACGATCTCGATCTCCAGCCCGTCCAGACCTTCGATGGCGCGGCCGAAGAAGCGCTGGTAGTTGGTCTCGAACAAGTCCTTGAGCTTGGCCACGGCATCGTCGTCGAACGGCTCGTCCGCCAGCGGCACGGGGATTTCCCAGCCTTGGCCGGCATAGCGCATGAAGGCGGTGATTTCGCAGACGATCCTGCCGCTGGCGCCGGTGCGCACGAAACCCTCGGCGGAGGTTCTGAGGTCGGCGAGGAGTGTGTTGACTTCGGCGGGCTTGAAGCGGGACAGGCGCGTCAGCTTCGACGCCAAGGCTTCGTAGCCGAACGGCGCCTTGAGGAAGCCGATCGCCGATCCGACGCCGGCGCCGCGCGGCACGATGCACTGGTCGATGCCGAGCTTTTCGCAAAGCCTCGCGGCGTGCAGGGGTGCCGCGCCGCCGAAGGCGATCATCAGATTGTCGGAAATGTTCTTGCCGTTCTCGACCGCATGGACGCGGGCGGCATTCGCCATGTTCTCGTCCACCACCTCGCAGATACCGAAGGCGGTTGCCATGGCATTGAGCGACAGGCGCTCGCCGACATCGCGCAGGATCGCCTGCTCGGACGCGGCCGTGTCGAGCTTGATCGCGCCGCCGGCGAAATTGTCGGGATCGAGCTTGCCGAGCACCAGGTCGGCGTCGGTGATCGCCGGACGCTTGCCGCCACGGCCGTAGCAGGCAGGGCCGGGCTCCGAGCCCGCGCTTTCAGGCCCTGTCTGGATGCGGCCCATGGCGTCGACCCAGGCGATGGAGCCGCCGCCGGCGCCGATCTCGATCATCTCGATGACCGGAATGGAGATCGGCATGCCCGAGCCCTTGGAGAAGCGATAGGTGCGGGCCACTTCGAACGTTCTCGCCGTGCGCGGCGCGAAATCCTCGATCAGGCAGATCTTGGCGGTGGTGCCGCCCATGTCGTAGGAGACGACCTTTTCGAGGCCGAAGCGCCGGGCGATGTCGGCGGCGAAGATGGCGCCACCTGCCGGGCCGGATTCCACCAGTCGCACCGGGAACTCTGAAGCGGTCTCGACCGAGATCAGACCGCCGCCGGAATGGATCATGAAGACCGGGCAGTCGGCGCCCATCTCCTTCAGCCGCGTCTGCAGGCGGGCCAGGTAGTCGGCCATCTGCGGCCGCACATAGGCGTTCGCGCAGACCGTGTTGAACCGCTCGAATTCGCGCATCTGCGGCGACACTTCGGCGCTGATCGAAATCGGGATGCTGAGCTTTTCGGAGAGGATTTCGCGCGCACGGCGCTCGTGCTCCGGATTGGCGTAAGCGTGGATGAAGCCGATCGCCACCGCGCCGAAATTGCCTGCCGCGATCCGCTCGGCAATCTCTTTGAGAGCGGCTTCGTCGAGCGGCTGCAGTTCCTGCCCTTCGGCGCCGATGCGGCCCTTGACGGTGAAGCGGTCCTCGCGCGGGATCAGCGGCGTCGGCAGTTGCAGGTTCAAATCATACTGCTCGAAGCGGTTCTCCGTCCGCATCTCGATCACGTCCCGAAAACCTTCCGTCGTGACCAGCGCGGTCCTGGCGCCGCGTCGCTCGATCAGCGCGTTGGTGGCGAGCGTCGTGCCGTGGATGATGATGCCGATCTCGGCCGCCGAAATGCCGGCGTCGCGGATCACCACGTCGATGCCGTCGAGGATCGCCTGCTCGGGTGCGGAATAGTTCGTCAGCACCTTGGTCGAGAACATCGTGCCCCTGACATCGAGGGCGATGTCGGTGAAGGTGCCGCCGATGTCCGCGCCGAGACGGATGTCGTCTGATCTGGAGGTCATGCCTTGGCCTTCTGCGAAGCGAGTGCGGCGTCGCGCATCTGGGAGAGGGTCTGCCGGGGCGTCAGCGCTTCGGGCGAGACGGCGATGTCGAGCACGGCGCCGGTCGCGGAATTGAGCGCCCGCTGGAACGCCGCCGCAAAATCGCCGGTGGCCTCTACACGCTCGGCATGGAAGCCGTAAGCTTTCGCCAGCGCCACGAAGTCAGGGTTTTCCAACGAGGTGCCGGAGACGCGGGCCGGATAATTGCGCTCCTGATGGGCGCGGATCGTGCCGTAAATGCCGTTGTTGATGATGAGCACGATCGGCTGCGCGCCCGCCTGCATGGCGGTGCCGAGCTCCTGGCAATTCATCTGGAAATCGCCGTCGCCGGCGAAGCAGACGACCGTGCGCTGCGGGTACGCGACCTTGGCTGCGATAGCGGCCGGCAGGCCATAGCCCATGGCGCCGGATTGTGGAGCAAGCAGACGGGCTTGCGGCCCGAACTTGAAGAACTTGTTCGGCCACACCGTGAAATTGCCGGCGCCGTTGGTGAGGATGACGTCGGCCGGCAAGGTCTCGCGCAGCCAGGCGCTGACCGCGACCATGTCGACGGGGCCGGGCTGGACGGGCGCGGCGAAGGTGCCTTCATAGGCCTTGCGCGCCGCCGCGCGCCAGTCGGCCCAGCGACCCTTCACCGGCGTCAGGGCCTTGGCGAAGGCATTCGGACCGGCATGGATGCCGATCGTGGGCACATAGATCTTGCCGATCTCGCGGTCGGAGCCGTGCACATGGATCAGCTTCTGGCGCGGCACCGGAACGTCGAGCAGCGTGTAACCATCCGTCGTCATCTCGCCGAAACGGACATTGACCGCCAGGATCAGGTCGGCGTCGCGGATCAGCGTCTTGACATGCGCGACCATGCCGACGCCGGCCTCGCCGACGAAGACGGGCGAATGGTTGTCGAACTGGTCCTGGTAGCGGAAGGCGGCCACGACTGGGATATCGGAGGCTTCGGCGAAGGCCTGCAGCGCGGCGCGTCCATCCGCCGTCCAGTTGGCGCCACCCATGAGCAACACCGGCTTCTCGGCCGAGGCCAGCATATTCAGCGCCGACGCGATGGCATCCTGCGACGGAGCGGCCTCGAAGATTGAAGCCGGACCTTCGAGCGGCGCGGCTTCGGTCATGGTCGTCAGCATGTCCTCGGGCAGCGCGACGACGACGGGGCCGGGCCGGCCGGTCAAGGCGGTGGTCCAGGCGCGCGCCACGATCTCGGGAAGACGCGCGACGTCGTCGATCTCGACCGCCCATTTTGCGACGGTCCCGTAGACCGCCCGGTAGTCGATCTCCTGGAAGGCTTCGCGGCCTTTCATGTCGGTGCCAACCTGGCCGACGAACAGGATCATCGGCGAGGAATCCTGCATCGCCGTATGCACGCCAATGCTGGCATTGGTCACGCCCGGGCCGCGCGTCACGAAGCAGATGCCTGGCGAGCCGGTGAGCTTGCCATAGGCGGAAGCCATGAAGGCCGCGCCGCCCTCATTGCGGCAAAGCACGTAGTCAAGCTTGCCATGGGTATCGTGCAGCGCGTCGAGGACGGCCAGATAGCTCTCGCCGGGAACGCCGAAGCTCTTGGTGGCGCCCAGCGCGATCAGGCACTCGACAAGAAGGCGACCGCCATTGCGGACCATGCTTCGACATCCTCGTGATTGGCGGCAGGCCGAACCGAGCCTGCCTCTTCGGATTCATACCTGCACGCCGGCGGGGTTGGGCGAAATCAAGAAATGCGATCCATACGAAAGTTTTTCTTTACAATGGCGAGCGCACCAGAACGCCCGGGTTCATGATCCCCTTAGGGTCGAGCGCATCCTTCAGTCGCGCCATGAGGCAACGCTCGGTGGAGCTGCGGTTGCGGTCGGCCATGGCGATCTTGGCGCGGCCGAGCCCATGCTCGGCGGCAAAGCTGCCGCCCATGTCGGTGGCCAAAGCAGCCAACGCCTCGGCGAACGCCGTGGCCTTGCCGTCGAAATCGGCGCGGCCTTCCGGCGGCGACAGATTGTAGTGGATGTTGCCGTCGCCGAGATGGCCGAACGGGTTGATCCGCACGCCCGGAAGAATGTCGTGGCATAGTTTCGCGCCGGCCTCGATGAAACGCGCGATCGCGCCAGGCGGCACGGAGATGTCGTGCTTGAGCTGCTCGCCCTCCAGCCGCTGGCCCTCCGGCTGCTCCTCGCGCAGGCGCCAGAACTGCGCCCGCTGCGCGCCCGAATTGGCCAGCGCGCCGTCAACGACCAGGCCTTGCTCCATGCCCCATTCCAGCGCCGAAGTCAGGATCTCGTCGAGGGGGACGCGCGTCGAGCCCGACGCTATCTCGACGAGCAGGTAGACGTCGCCCCTTGTCTCCAGCTGATAGGCAAGATCCGGCAGATGCTTGAGCGCCAGCGTCAGGCCGACATCCGAAAAGAACTCGAGGCCGGCGAGGAATTCTCCGGCCTCGGCGCGCAGGAAGGCGCCGAAGGACACCGCAGCGGCGAAATCGGACATGACAAGAAGCGCGCTCGCCTGCTGCTTGGGCGTGGGATAGAGCCTCAGCACCGCGCGCGTCACGATGCCGAGCGTGCCTTCCGAACCGCAGAACAGCTTGCGCAGCTGATAGCCGGCATTGTCCTTCTGCACCGCACGGAGACCGTCCCACACAGTGCCGTCCGGCATCACGACCTCGAGGCCGAGCACCAGGTCCTGCATCATGCCGAAGCGAAACGCCTGGCTGCCGCCGGCATTGGTGCCGATCAGGCCACCGATCCTGGCGCTGCCTTCGGCGCCAAGATGCATCGGAAACATCAGCCCATGCGGTTCCAGCGCCTCATGCAGCGCGGCAAGCACGACACCGGCGTCGACGATGATCGATCCGCTGTCCAGATCCGGTTCGCCGATCGCCGCCATGCGCGAAAGCGAGACGATCACCGCGTTCGCCTGATCGGCGACGGCGCCGCCGCACAGGCCGGTGTTCCCGCCTTGCGGGATCACCGCCACGCCTGCCTGCCTGCATATGTTTACGACCGCCGCCACCTCCGCGGTGCTGGCGGGCCTGGCGATGCCGAGAGGCGCCACGCCATAGCGGTTGAGCCAATCGCGGCGGTAGGGCTCGGCATCGGCGCCCGAAAGCCAGCCTTTCGGCCCGAGGATTGCCTGCAATGCAATAGCGAGATCAGCCATCTGGGTACCCGGGATATTGGATGAGCCGCGTATAGACAGTTGGGACGTTTGGCTCAATGACCCAGGACCTGCGACAGGAATTGTCGCGTGCGCTCGTTCCGGCAAGCGGTGAAGAACTCCTCCGGCGGAGCCTCCTCGACGATCTCGCCGTTGTCCATGAAGACCACCCGGTCGGCGACGCGCCGCGCAAAGCCCATCTCATGCGTGACACAGATCATCGTCATGCCGTCGGCGGCGAGCGTCACCATCACATCCAGCACCTCCGATATCATTTCCGGGTCAAGCGCCGAGGTCGGCTCGTCGAACAGCATGATCCGCGGCTGCATGCACAGCGCCCGCGCGATCGCTACGCGTTGCTGCTGGCCGCCGGAGAGCTGGGCGGGGAACTTCATCGCCTGCTCGGGAATGCGCACTTTCTCCAGATAACGCCTTGCGATCGCCTCGGCTTCCGGGCGCGGTACCTTGCGCACGATCATCGGCGCGATCATGCAGTTCTCCAGCACGGTCATATGCGGGAACAGGTTGAAGTGCTGGAACACCATGCCGACTTCGCGCCTGATCCCCTCGATGTTGGCGACATCGTCGTTGAGCTCGGTGCCGAGCACGGTGATGCGGCCGCCATCGTGCTCTTCGAGCCGGTTGATGCAGCGGATCATGGTGGACTTGCCGGAGCCGGAAGGACCGCAAACGACGATCCTTTCGCCGCGCTCGACGGACAGGCTCACATTCCGCAGCGCGTGGAATGTCCCGTAATGCTTGTCGAGGTTTTCAAGGTGGACGGCCGGTCCTTCTGATTTGGTCGAATCGCCTGAAATCATATGTGCCTCCTTACCGCTCGCCGACCGCCATGCGGCGCTCGAGGAAGGCGCCGTAGCGGGACAGGCTGAAGACGAAGACGAAGTAGATGAAGGCGATAAAGGCATAGACCTCGACATAGGCGAAGCGCCATTCGCCGGTGCCATAGGCGGCGTTGCCGGAGGCCAGGATCTCGAAGAAGCCGACGATGACCACCAGCGAGGTTTCCTTGAACGAGATGACGAACTGATTGATCGTCGCCGGCAGCGCGTTGCGCATCGCCTGCGGCAGAAGGATGCGGCCGATGCGCTGCCAGTAGCCCATGCCGAGCGCCATGGCGGCTTCTTCCTGCCCTGCGGGAACACCTTGCATGCCGCCTCTGACGATCTCGGCCTGGTAGGCCGAGAAGAACAGGGCCGAGCCCAGGATCACCCGGTAGAGCTTGTCGCCCACCAGCCATTGCGGCAGGGCGAAAGGCAGGACGATGGCGAAGGTGAACAGGATCGAGATCAGCGGCAGCGAACGGACCCCATCGATGATGATGCCGGTGGTCCGCGATATCCAGGGCAATTCCGAGCGGCGCATCAGCGCCAGGCAGATCGCGAGCGGGAAGCCGATCAGGCAAGTGGTCACGAAGATGAAGAGGGTGAGCGCCAGGCCGCCCCAGGCTTCCTCGCCGACATAGGGAAGGCCGAGCACGCCACCCTTCATCAGCACGTAATAGAGGGCCGTGCCCGTT
>JAFKFE010000226.1:0-469 GCA_017308345.1 Alphaproteobacteria bacterium
GTGCTGGGTGGCGGGAAGTTTGAGAATGGGGCAATGACGGGGGCGTTTGGATATCTATTTAACTGTCTTGCGCATATTGTCATGCGGCACCAGCTCGTAGGAGCCTTCGGCGAAAAGCTTCAGCACCTGATCGTCCGACATCGGCTTCGGCGCGGGCGCCGGAGCGGAGGGGGCTTCGACCGGAATCTCGGCGGCCGGCTGATCGGGGGCGGTCGCGTCTTTCGCGGCGACCGCGGCCTCGACGTCGGCGCGCACGACACGGCCACGCGGACCGCTGCCTTGTATTTCGGCTATCTTAAGACCGGCTTCACGAGCCAAGCGGCGCGCCAGCGGCGTTGCGCGCCCGCCCTGCGATTGGCCAATCTCCCCCGTTACGGGGGAGATGCCCGGCAGGGCAGAGGGGGGCGCGAAGGACCGAGACGTTGGTGGGACAGCGCCCCCCTCTGTCGGCCTCGCCGACATCTCCCCC
>JAFKFE010000226.1:501-7978 GCA_017308345.1 Alphaproteobacteria bacterium
CCCCCACTTGGGGGGAGATTGGCGCGTTGTTCTGCGCCGTCTCAGCCGAATAGATCTCGTCGTCGGCATAGATCCAGGCAACGGGCTCGCCGACGGGAATGTCGACGCGCTCCTTGCCGGTGATGTTGCGCAGCGTGCCGCTGGCCGGCGCATCGATCTCCATCGCCGCCTTGTCGGTCTCGATCTCGAAGAGCACGTCGCCCTTCTTGACGCGAGCACCCTCCTCGGCGAACCAGCGCGAGATCTGTCCGGTCGCCATGTCCATGTCGACCTTGGGAAGAATGACTTCGGTCGGCATCGCTCAGCGGACCCCTTTCACGAGGTCGCGGGCGGCAGTGATGATGTCGGGAACCTGCGGAACCGTCGCCTTTTCCAGATCCGGATTGTAGGGGATCGGCGTCTCGGCGCCGCCAAGGCGCACGATCGGCGCATCGAGATAGTCGAACGCCTCGCTTTCGGCGACGAGCGCGCTCACTTCCGCGCCGATGCCCAGCGTCTTCACCGCCTCGTAGACGCAGAGCAGGCGCGAGGTCTTCTTCACGCTGTCGATGATGGTCTGCCGGTCGATCGGGCGGATCGTGCGAAGATCGACCACTTCGACGTCGATGCCCTCGCCTTCGAGTGCCGCCGCGGCATCGAGCGCCTTCTGCACCATGATCGAGGTGGCGACGATGGTGAGGTCGCGGCCTTCGCGGCGGATCTCGGCCTTGCCGATCGGAACGGTGTAGTGGCCTTCCGGCACATGGCCCTTCATCTTGTAGAGCAGCTTGTGCTCGAAGATCATGACCGGATCCGGATCGGCAACGGCGGCGAGCAGCATGCCCTTGGCATCGTGGGGCGTCGCCGGCTGGATGACCTTGAGGCCGGGCACATGGCCGAGCCAGGCTTCGAGGCTCTGGCTGTGCTGCGCGGCCGCACCCGTGCCGGAGCCGGCCGGGAAACGCATCACGACCGGCACCGAGACCTCGCCGCCGAGCATGAAGCGCATCTTCGCCGCCTGGTTGACGATCTGCTCCATGCCGAGCGTGGCGAAATCCGAGAACTGGAATTCGAAGATCGGCCGCATGCCGGTGACGGCCGCGCCCACCGCGACGCCGGCGCCGCCCAGTTCGGAGATCGGCGTGTCGATCACCCGGTCGGTGCCGTAGCGCTCGACGAGATCGCCTGTCACCTGGAAGGCGCCGCCATAGACGCCGATATCCTCGCCCATCAGGAAGACGCGGTCGTCCATGTCCATGGCGATTGCCATGGCTTCCTGGATCGCCTGGGCGTAGCTCAGTTCACGCACCGCGGCGTCCATCACGCATGCTCCGTGTAAACATAGTTCTGAAGGGTGGCGATCTCGGGCGCCGGGCTCGCCTTGGCGAACTCGATGCCGTCGGCGATCTCCTTGGCGACCGCGTCGCGGATCGCCTGGATGCCCTGGTCGTCGATGAAGCCGAAATCGCGCAACTCAGTCTCGAAGAGCGTGATCGGATCGCGGTTCGCCATCCAGTCCTCGATCTCTTCCTTGGTGCGGTAGCGGTTGCGGTCGCTCTTGGAGTGACCTCGGTAGCGGTAGGTCTTGGACTCGATCAGCGTCGGCCCCTCGCCCGCGCGGGCGCGTTCGACAGCCTTGTGCGAGGCCTCCGCGACTTCCGAGAAGATGTTGCCGTTGACGATGACGCCTGGCATCGAATAGGCCGCCGCCCTCTCGGCGATGTTCTTCACCGCGGTGGAACGCGCAGTCGAGGTCGACATGCCGTAGCCGTTGTTCTCGCACACGAAGATCACCGGCAGCTTCCAGATCGCCGCCATGTTCAGCGCCTCGTGGAAAGCGCCCTCATTGTTGGCGCCGTCGCCGAAGAATGAGACGACGACCTTGCCGGTCTTCATCATCTTGGAGGAGAGCGCCGCCCCGACCGCGATCGGAATGCCGCCGGCGACGATGCCGTTGGCGCCGAGATTGCCCTTGGCGACATCGGCGATATGCATGGAGCCGCCCCGGCCCTTGCAGTAGCCGGTGGTCTTGCCGAAGAACTCGGCAAACATGCGGCTGACCTCGGCGCCCTTGGCGATGCAGTGGCCATGGCCGCGATGCGTCGAGGTGATCTGGTCATCCTCGGCAAGCGGCATGCAGATGCCCATGGCGCTCGCTTCCTGGCCGATCGACAGGTGCATGGTGCCGTGGATGAGGCCGCGCATGTAGCATTCTTCCGCGCCCTCCTCGAAGCGGCGGATGAGGTACATCTTGTGGAGCACCTGCCTGAGCTGCTCCGGGCTGTACTGGCGATAGACGAAAGGCAGGTTGGCGCGGCTATCCACGACGGCTTTGCTGGCCACGACGGCTTTGCTGGCTCCGGCCATGATCACGCCTCCACGGTTCCGTAAACGAGCTTGTCCTGGCGGGCGCGCAGCTCGGCGATCTTCGAGCCCGGCGCGGGCGCTGCATTGGCATAGGTGATGAGCTCGCCCTTCTTGATGGGCGCGGTGACCGAGCCGCCCTGCAGCAGGCCGCAGGGGATGGCCCGCGCCGCGCGGGCTTCCGGCGCCGTCATGATCCAGGCGCGGTAGCAATATTCGCCGATGGCATCGAGCTTGTCGCCGGGCTTCATGTCCTTCTTGGCGACGGCGCAGACCTCGGCCACCGGCTTTGCCAGCGGCACCATGTCGGCCTTGCCGTAGAGCACGACGCGGGCGCAGGTGAGCGGCACTTCCAGCGAGGTCAGGTGATAGGGGCGATGGAAGGTGAAATACGGGCCCTTACCCATCTTCAGGTCTTCCATGCGTTCGGAGATGCGCGGATGCGACATGTCGGCAACGACGAAGACACCTGGCGCGACGCCCTTGCCGATCGAATAGTCGACGACGCCGACCTTCGACAGCACGCCGCCGTCCTTCTCGGGCACCAGGACCTTCGACAATTCGCCGAGCGTCGCGGCCGGGCCGTGCATGCCCGGCTTGTCCGGCACCAGCCCGGTCGCGTTGGCGATCGCCGCCATCTCGACCATGGTCTTGGAGCCGTCGACGAATTCGACCAGCATGCGCACATTCATATGCCGGCGCTTCGCCTCCTCCTCATAGTCCGGAGGCGTGGCGTCGATGTTCAACGGGTTGTTCTTGCCCTTGCCGGCGGCGACGATCGGGTGGCCCATGGCGGACACGAATTCGATCAGCTCCATGCAGGAAGACGGCTCGTCGCCGGCGCCCAGCGAATAGGTGACGCCGAGCCGGTCGGCCTCGCTCTTGAGATAGGCGCCGATGGTGACGTCGGCCTCGACATTCATCATCACCAGGTGCTTGCCATGCTCCATGGCGCGCAGACCGATCTCGGCGCCGACGGCCGGAACGCCGGTCGCGTCGATCACGACGTCGATCAGGTCGTTGCCGATGACGAGGCTGGAATCGTTGGTGACGGCGATCTTGCCCGCTTCCATGGCAGCGGTCATGGCCGATGCGTTCGACACTTCCCGCGCGTGTCCGGTTTGCTGGAAAGCGATATCGACGGCCTTGCTGGCCGCCGGAAGGTTCAGTTCGGAAATGGCGCCGATCTCGATGCCGGACATGTGGGCGACGCGGGTAACGATGTCGGTCCCCATCTCGCCCGAGCCGATGAGGCCGATGCGGATTGGCTTGCCGGACTTGCCGCGTTCATCGAGATCCCGGGCAAGGCCCGTCAACGAAATATTGGAAGCCATGCCGCTTATTCCTCCCGTATCGCATGCTGTTTGGTTGCTTGACGGGTATTGAACATCTGTATTTCTGTCAAGACTAATGTCCAAATGTTTGGCCAATTAGTCGACGCTTTCGAATTGGTCCAGGCGCAACGGCGAAAGGCACGGACGTCGGACGCCGCCGTCAAAACCAAATGAAAGCGAAAGCGCCCACAAACGGAGGCCGGTCGAAGCCGCACACCAGGCTTTTCGCGAAACGCGAAGGGATAGCCAGGCGGTAATTGTTACTGGCAGACGTCGACCCATATGGCGCCGACCAGATCGGCCATGCGCCGCGGCGCGATGCGCACCGCGGCATTGGTCGCGCCGGCCGCGGGAACGACTTCGTCGAAAGGCTCGAGCGACAGGTCGCAATAGATCGGCAGCAGCGCGGGCAGGCCGAACGGGCAGACGCCGCCCGGCGGATGGCTGGTGGCCGCCAGCACCTCCTCTGCGCCAAGCATGCGCGGCTTGCCGCCCATCCGGTCCTTGAACTTGCGGTTGTCGAGCCTGGCAACGCCGCTGGTGACGACCAGCATGGTCTCGTCGCCGACGCGCAGGCAGATCGTCTTGGCGATCTGCGCCGGCGTCACGCCATGCGCCTCCGCCGCCAGCGCCACGGTCGCCGAACTTGCTTCGGTGAGGATGACTTCGATGTCGGGCGCGTGTTGCGTAAAGAAGGCGCGAACCGATTCCAAGCTCATGGCGACCCCGTCGTCAGGTGTGTGGAAAGAAAGCGATCGCCGAATCGCATGGCTCGGCCTTTATTGGCAAGAGCCAGCGCCTGCGCTCCGCAAGCACTGGCTGCCGCGCCTTCTGGACCACGCACACAAAAAAGCCCGCCGGGCGAAACCTCGGCGGGCTCGGGTGGACACTTTCCGCGTCTCTATTGCTGCGTGGGCCGAATCTCGGTGGCCGGAACCGTGATCAATTCTTCTTCCGGTATCTGCAGCGCGGAAGCGATGCGCCGGAGCTTGGCGGGATCGGCGTCCTTGCCGTCCTCGATATCGACGATCTCGCCCACGGCCAACCCGCAGGTCAAAGAGAGTTCCTCAATGGTGTATCCCCTCGTTTCGCGAGCGGCTTTCAACGGATTAAGGCCGGCCGCGGCAATGACGTCGTTGGAAACAGCGTTTCGTGCGGTGTTGGGCATGGCAACTCCTTGAGATGAAACAGGTCCGATGAAATATCGTGTTGCCTGAGACGGGCGGGAGAATGCTCGTTAACAATTAGATTGCCAAGAGCACCGATGCAGCGTCACGCCATCGTGAAGCACTGTCTAGGCGAATGCCTCAGGCCCCACCAATGTAAGGAAGCGCGGCGCTCGATCAAGTTCTTTTGAAGGTCCGCGACCAGATTCGCCGGCATTTTCTCGATGCCTGGATTCGTTAGCTTGCCGTCGCCGGCAGCCGGGAGGCCGCTCCGGCCATCTCGCTGAAGGATCTGATGCCATGAATTTGAAATTATTCCCAATTGTGCTTGGCACAATCTCAAGCGCCATCGGCGCGACGGACGGATGGGCGGCGGATGCCGCGCGTATTCGTGGGACGGTCGTTGGCGTTGCCGGGTCGACGCTGACGGTGAAGGACCGCGACGGCAAGACCGACGCGATCACGCTTGCAGACGGGTTGAAGATCTCGGGCGTCGCCAAGGCATCGGCTGCCGATATCAAGCAGGGCGACTTCCTTGGCATCGCCTCGATCTCCAAGGTCGATGGCGGCAGCGGCGCGCTGGAAGTCGTGATCTTCCCGGCCGCGCTGAAAGGCACGGGAGAAGGCGATCGCGACTGGGATTTGCAGCCTAACAGCCGCATGACCAACGGCACCGTCGCCGACGTCACCGAGATCGAGGGCCGAACAGTCACGCTCACTTACGACAATGGCCAGAGGAAGCAGATAGCCATCCCGCAGACGACACCGATCGTGACATTCGCCGCGGCCACGGCGGCGGACCTCACGCCGGGCGTCGCGGTGTTCGCCAACGCCGAGCGTGGCGACGACGGCAAGCTCGTCGCGAATCGGGTCGTGGTCGGGAATCACGGCGTCGCGCCGCCGATGTGAGGTCACCTGATCCGCAACTCGACCAGTTCGCATTCGCGGATTTCCAGGGATCGCCTCGTCCGCCGCCCGTCGGGCCGCGCGCACGGCGACAGAGGGAATCCTTGGAAACAATCCAGAAACAAAAATCTACACTTGGGAAAAATTGTCGAAAAAAACCAGGAGGATAGTCCCGGTCGCGGGGCTTGGGTCACCGATTTGGTCCGGTGAATCTCGGAACACCCGCGCAAAAGAGGAAACGAAGTCATGAAGAAGTCCCCCCTCGCCGCACTCGGGCTGGCCCTGGCCCTGGCACTCACCATGCCGATCCTCGGTGCCACGGGCGCCGATGCGGCTCCGATGAAAAAGCACCCCCATCATCATCACTATCACCATTATCATCACCACCATCGCCACTATCACCACCATCATTATCGCCATCACCACCACAAGAAGATGGCTCCGAAGAAGGCCTGATCCTTCCGTCTTGCCGATGGGAAGGCAGGCCTTCGCTGTTTCAAGCGCACCGGCTTTCCCATCGGAGTTCTTCTGATTAAGCATCCGGTGATGCTGAACCGCGCTCCGGACTTTGCATGATGGGAACCTGTGCCGACCTGCCGGCGAGACACCGCTGGGTGCTGATGGCCGCGCGCATTGTGTTGACGCTTCGCCATCCGGCTCTTGTTACCCGCTTCGCCATGAGGCTCGGCTATCTGCCGAATCCCGCCGCCCCGTCGCGCTACAACGAACTGATGCTGTGGCGGAAGATCGTCGACCGCAATCCGCTGTTCGTGACGCTGACCGACAAGCTGGCGGCAAAAGCCTATATCCGCGCTGCCTGCCCTGAGTTGCCGATACCCGAAACACTATGGTCCGGCCGACACCCTGAAGACCTCCCGGTGGACCTGTTGTCCGGCGGCGTTGTCGTGAAGCCGAACCACGGCTGCGCGATGAACATCTTCGTCTCGGAAGGTCGCCCCGAGAGGGCGGAAATCATCCGCAAGGCCAGGCGATGGCTCGACAAACCTTACGGGCGGCGCAATGGCGAATGGGCCTACTGGCTGATCGATCGCGCGCTCTTCGTCGAAGAGCGGCTTGATCTCGCAAGCGGATCGGTCGCCACCGACATCAAGGTTCATGTCTGCAGCGGCATCGTCAGCCACGTCTGGGCCGAGGACAAGCCTGCCGAACGATCGCATCTGTTCGATGGTCAGGGCATGCCGCTGCCTGGCCGCGACCCGGACTATCCGCGCGAGGATCAGGCACTGCCGCTAACCTCCAGGCTGCTCGACTTCGTTCGACAGGCCATAGCACTGGCGCCAAGGATCGCCGGCGGTCTCGACCATGTCAGGGTGGATTTTCTGGTCACGGACAAAGGTCTCCACGCCGGCGAGATATGCATCTATACCGCCGCCGGCTATGGCACCTGGACCAATCCCGCAATCGCCGACCGGCTGGCACGGCTGTGGCGGCTCGAAGACTCGGCCTATCTCAAGCGACGCCATCGCGGCATGAGCCGCCTCTATGCCGCGGCGCTCCGCGCGAGGTGCTCGATGCAAGGCGCGAACAAGGTTCGCGACCAAATGCGGACACCGCCACCCGAATAAAAAACGCGCGACATATGAACCTTCCTATCGGGACCGACACTAAGCGGTCATGGGCGCCGCCAAGGCGCTCTTCAACCCGCGGGACGCCAGCATGGCGATCCCTTCAACCAATGGAAGGAAATGCTCAAATGACCAACTTCAA
>JAFKFE010000227.1 GCA_017308345.1 Alphaproteobacteria bacterium
CATGATAACTGTCGCTTTCGCCTGACGAGCCGCGATCGGCCACGTCGAAATCGGTGCGGCTGTAGCCGGCCAGAAGGCCGAGCCGCCATGTCTCGAACGCAACGCCATCCGCGCCGATGAAGAACCCGCCGGTCGAGCGGCTGAGGCGGGCCGAATTGCCGTCGTCTCCGGCGTGGCCCCAGGAGCCGAAGCCCTGCCCCCAGACCGCCAGTCGATCGGTGGTCGCGGGCACGAGATCCGGGCCGCCGGAGGCATAGCTCATGACCGGCAGTCCGGTCGCGCCGGCGGTGTCGAAGGCCGAGCGCAGCCGCTCTGTCGCGGCATCGCGCACGAAGTGGCTGTCCTCGACCAGGGCGGAGGCTACGGAGGCGTGTATCTCGCCCGAGAGCTGGTCGAGAGCCGATTGGACCGACGCGGTGTCGAGCTGGCTCACCGCGTTGAGCAGCGGGCTCGACAGCGGCAGGCTGTCCAGCCCGCCGCCGACGGCTTTCTGGTTCGGGGTCGCGCCGATCGAACCGAACGCCAGGTCGCTGCGCGTGACGTCGAGATCGGCCGCGCTTGCGTCGTAATCCAGCGTGAAGGACAGGAACGGCGTCGACAGCGGCGCGCCTTGCGTCAAATCGCTGAAGGTTCCGGTCAATCCGCTGGCCGCGGTGAGGATGGTATAGCGGGTGCCCACGACATAGGTGCCGGGCGCATTCAGGACCTCGACGCCCGTGGCGGCGATCCTGTCGCCCTGCCCGGCGGCGTCGACCTCGACCTCGTAAGTCGATCCCGCCTTGAACTCGATATCGCCGGCGACGTTGAGGGGGCCGATCGAATTGCCGGGCGCCACCGTCCCCGCCACGACCGTATCGCCGACCGTGCCGCCGCCCTGCAGCCGGCCGGCGGCAAGAACGTCGAGCGCCCCGCCGAGCGAGCCGTTGACCGCCAGCGTGCCGCCCTCGACGGTGGTGGCGCCCGTGAAGCCCGCCGAACTGCCGGTGAGGTTGGTGAAGCCGGCCAGCTGGCGCACGCTGCCGTCGCCGCTCAGCGGGGTGGCGAAATCGTAGCTCGCGCTGGTGTGGTTGAACACCAGGGTGCCGGAGCCCTGGCCGAACGTCACCTGGCCCGCGCTCAGGGTGCCCGCCGCGGTCGCGGCGTCGCCGGCCGCGGCGCCGATGTTGACCGTTCCCGTCGAACCGGAAGCGGAGGCGATGGTAAGGGTAGTGCCGACATCGACCAAGGCCCCGTTGCGCACGGTTAGCGTCCCGTTGCCGGCATTGGCGACATTAACGGCGCCGTCGACGGTCCACGAGGACCCGGCGCCATCCAACGTAACCGTGCCGGTCGAGCCACCCAAATAGCCGATATATCCAAAGGCGCTACTGACCGCGCCGCCGTTCTGGACGGTCAACGAGCCGGTGCCGAGAAGGCCCACATAGAGAGACCCGGAATTGATCCAGGACGAGCCGGCGCCTTCCACCGTTACGGTGCCGGTCGAGGCGTTGCCGATCGCGCCGATGATGTTGCTCACCGCGCCGCCGTTATGGATAGTCAGGGCGCCGGTGCCGAAATTGCCGACCCAGAGGTTGCCGGAATTGGTCCAGGACGAATTTGCGCCGTCGACTGTGACCGTGCCGGACGAGCCTGGCTGGTCGCCGATAGAACCACTAGCATTGGTGACCGCACCCCCGCTCAGAATGTCGAGCGTGCCTTCGCCTTGTCTGCCGACGACGAGATCGCCGGAATTGGTCCAGGACGATCCGGCGCCTTCGACGGTTGCCGTGCCCGTGGAATCGGCGTTGATGCCGATCTGGCCCCCAACGTTGCTGACGCTGCCGCCATTCTTGATCGTCAAGGTGCCGGCGCCATGCACGCCAACATAGAGGTCGCTGGAGTTGTTCCATGAGGAGTCTGGGCCATCGACCGTCGCGACACCGATAGAGCCGTTTTCGACCCCGATCAGACCTAACGTGTCACTGACGGTAGCGCCGCCCTGAATCTCCAGCGCGCCGTTGCCGCTCGATCCCACGGACAGGTTGTTGGTGCTGCTGAACGACGAGCCTGGCCCTGTTACGGTCAGCTTGCCCGTCGAACCCACGGCGGCCGCTATAAAGGTGAAATTACCGCTGGCCGACGCGCCGCCCTCGATGGTCAATGTGCCGTTGCCGAAGTCGCCGATATAGAAGTTGCCGGCGCTGGTCCAATCCGAGCCGGCGCCCGACACGGTCGCGGCGCCCGTGGAGCCGCTGTCGGATGCGATGTGGCTGTCGAAATTGGCGAGTGTTCCGCCGTTCCGGATGGTCAGGTCACCCACGCTCCCGAACAGCCCGACAAAGACGTTCCTTGCCTGGGCGCCGGCGGTTCCGATCACCGTCGGGTTTGGGGTGACGGTGTGTATCGTGACGTCGGTGGCAGAGGCCGGCACCCCGGCCGACCAGTTGGCGCCGGTGAACCAGTCGTTGGACGTTGCGCCGTTCCAGTCCGTCGCCAGGGCGGGCGCGGCACCCGCGAACACCAGCCCGAGAACCGCGATCGAGGAACCGCCGCGCAGAGCGTGCAGAAGTGGCGCCGGCCCGCGGCGCGCAACTTTGATTGATCCGACCAAATCCCGATCCCCAGGGCCAGCTCACGGCCTGCGCCGATTTTTGTGGCGACCTTACCGGGGCGGTCCCGACCGGCAAGGCGAGCGAAAGGGAATGAGACGGTCCGTCAAAAGAATGAGACGCCTTGCAAATCCAGGCCGGCGAGGCGAGCGTCCATTGAAGGGCGGAGCGGTGGAGATTGCCGGAGCGCGGCGGTGTTGCTCCCTTCCTCTCCAAGCAAGCGCGGGCCAACCGGTTGTCTACAGCGCGTCGCGATCTTTCAGATTCGCTCCACGCGCTTCAGATTTTTGATTTTTGGCATGTCTTTGTCCCGAAACCGGTTCCCCTTTCGGGAGGCATGCTTTAGGCCGCCGCTGCATCCTCGCCGTGGAGCCAGCGCCCCATGGTCCTGAAGGCCCGATCGACGGCCAGTTCGGTCACATCCGGCTCCCCGCTGATGGAAGCGATGCGCAATTCGGTCGGCGACATTCCGTGGGCCTGGCGAAAAGCCCGGTTGAAGGCCGAGACATTGCCGAAGCCGCATCGGTCGGCGACGGCGCTGATGCGCTCATGAGCGTGCGCCGGGTCGATGATGATCCGATAGGCGCGCGCCAGCCGCCGCCGCTGGATATACAGGGTGACGCCGCCCAATTGTTCGAACATGCGATAGAGCTTCGCCCGCGACACGCCGAGCTTCTTGCACAGGAATTCCGGCCCCATCCATGGATCATGGAGATTGGCGTCGATCACCTTCCGGCAGGCTCTGAGCGAGGCGCCGGCGGCGACCCGGGCGATCAGGTCGCGCCCATCGCTCGATGCTCCCGCGAACGCCGCGACCATGGCCGCCGTTCCCTGCGCGGCTGCGTGAATGTCGGGCAGCGCCAGCGAGGGAGCCTGCGCGTGGAGCTGGCGCATGTGAGCGGCAAGCATCGCGTTCAGCGCGCTGGCCCTCGGCAGGACCCTGCCGTGGAGCGCGTCGAGATCGGCAATGTGCGGCTCCAGCAACGCCCTTGGCAAAACGAGCGTCAGGCTCTTGTAGTCCGACGAGCGCAACGCGCTGCGGCGCGTCATGTCGAGGATGCACAGGTCGCCGGTGTTGACCTCGCTCGCGCGCCCCTCGATGTCGAGGCCGAACCCGCCCTGCGAATGCAGCGTGAGGCTGATGTGGTCGATGTTGCTGCGCGCGATCGTGCGCGCCGTGCGCTCAAGGGTCTCCGCCGAGGAGTAGCCATCGATGATGACGACGTTCGCCAGATTGTAGCTCGTCAACCCCGCGCTGAACGACGAACGGTCGGCCGGGCTTTCGGCATCCATCTCATAAAGCGGGGCGTGGCCCGACCGCCAAAGTTCGAACTCGCGCGGGTTGCTGCCTCTGATGGACAGGCTGAGCCGGTTCGGCGGCCGGCGGATTTCTCGTGACGCTATGGACCCCATCGGATCGCTTGCTCCAGGCTACGGGCGCTAGAGCCGGATGATTTCAGGTCGAATCGACCTGAAATCTGAATCCGGCTCTAAATCAAAGAGATAGAGCATGATGTCGTCCGAAAACCGCTTCACACTTTTCGGCATCATGCTCCAAGGAGACAAATGAATGGCTGACCAACTGCCCCAGATCGAACTGGAGGACCACGGCTCCAAGGGCCGCTACGTGCTGCGCGGTCCCGGCGGCGCCGAGGCCGAGATGACGTTCACCAAGATCGGCGAGCATCAGCTCATCATCGATCACACCGAGGTGCCGGACGTCTTTCGCGGCCAGGGCGCCGGGCTCCGGCTCGTGACCCGCGCGGTCGAGGATGCGCGCGCCGCCGGCAAGAAGATCATCCCGCTCTGCCCCTTCGCCAACGCCCAGTTCCGCCGTCATCCGGAATGGGCGGACGTGCTGAAGCAGTAGCATCCTTTCCTTCCCCCCTTGTGGGGAAAGGTGGCCGCGAAGCGGCCGGATGAGGGGGCTCCAAGGGACGCCAACGTCTCACTCCGCTGGAACACCCCTCATTCGTCTCGGCGCTATCGCGCCGATCCACCTTCTCCCACAGGGGGCCCACAGGGGGAGAAGGAAAAGAGCCGGTTTGGCATTTGCGCAGCTTGGCCATCTTGCCTAAGTTGACGGTTCGCTTGGACGACACCTGTCGTCCCGCCCTTCACTCGAAATGGCTTCCCTGATGACCGATACCGATTTGATCCCCGTTTTCGACGGCCATAACGACACGCTTCTGCGGCTCTACCAGTCGAAGGAAGCCGACGTCGAAAAGCTGTTCATCGAGGGGACGCCGGGCGGCCATATCGACCTGCCGCGCGCCAGGAAGGGCGGCTTTGCCGGCGGCATGTTCGCGATCTTTCCGCCGCCGGTCGAAAAATCGAAGCGCAGCGCCGTGCCACCGGCGCCGAGCGACAACGAGCCGCTGCCGCCGGAACTGCCGCAGGCCGAGGCGATCACCTCGACCATCGGCATGGCTTCGATCCTGTTCCGGCTGGAGCGCGCCGGCGCGCTGACCGTCTGCCGCAGCGCCGGCGATGTGCGCGACGCGATGGCCAAAGGCTCGATCGCCGCGGTGTTCCACATCGAAGGCGTCGAGGCGATCGACCCCGAGCTTGCCATGCTCGATGTGCTTTATGCTGCCGGCCTGCGCTCGCTGGGCATCGTCTGGAGCCGTCCGAACGCCTTCGGCAACGGCGTGCCGTTCCGCTTCCCATCGTCGCCCGACACCGGGCCCGGCCTCACCGATGCCGGCAAGGCGCTGGTCAAGGCCTGCAACAAGCTGAAAATCATGATCGACCTTTCGCATCTCAACGAGAAGGGCTTTCGCGATGTCGCGGGCTTGAGTGATGCGCCGCTGGTCGCGACCCATTCCAACGTGCATGCGATCTGCGGCCATTCGCGCAACCTGACCGACTGGCAGCTCGGCGCGATCCGCGAATCGGGCGGCATGGTCGGCCTCAACTTCGCCACCGGCTTCCTGCGCGACGACGGCCGCATGAATGCCGACACCAGCATCGACATCATGGTGCGCCACATCGACTCGCTGCTTCAGGCGCTGGGCGAGGACGGCGTGGGTCTCGGCTCGGATTTCGACGGCGCCATGATCCCGGCACCGATCGGCGACGTCGCCGGCCTGCCCAAGCTGATCGACGCGCTCGCGGCTCGCGGCTTCGGGCGCGCGCTGATCGAGAAGATCGCCTATCGGAACTGGCTGAGCGTGCTGGAGCGCACAATAGGGTAGGCGCGACTACTGGCCGAAGCCCATGCGCTTCAGCCATTCCTTGCCGACGCCGCGGTCGCGGATGATCGGCAAGGGGTTTTCCGCGTCGAGCCGGGCGCAGATGCGGTAGACCTCCAGCGTCTCGGCATTCATCTCGCCGCGCTTGTAGAAGTACATGGCGGCCGCGTAACGGGTGCGTCCCGACCACATCTCGCCGAGCGGCGTGTTGACGAGCTGCCACTGCTCGGCGGCCTCCACTTCGGCTTCCAGCTTCTCGGCATCGCTTGCCATGGTCAAAAGTCCGCAGGCGGATTGGCGGTGCGGCGGTCGAGCTTGATGAAGGGCCGCGGCACTATCTTCGCCTTCTTCATCAGCTTCTGGTACTGCAGCTCGCGCATGGCGTAGATCTCGACCCAGAGGTCGTCGACGATCGCGTCGCCATAGGGCCGCTGCAGCGAGGCGAGCGCGATGTTGCGCTTGGCCATGGGCGACCATATCGCCGCGCTGACCAGCCCGACCTCCTGGCTCTTCTTGTAGTAGACGATGGCGTGCTCGGCCGGGATGTTGCCCTCGATCTCCAGCCCGACCAGCACATGGCGCAGCTTCTTTTTCGCGCGCGCTTCGAGGATGGCGCGGCGGCCGTTGAAGTGACCTTTTTCCGGATCGATCATGAAGCCGAGCCCGATCTCGTCCGGCATGCGCAGACGATCGGCGCGGATGGCGTGCTCGGCGGTGGTGAAGTCGGCATTGGCGACGATCAGGCCGGCTTCCAGCCGCGCCCGGTTCAGCGCCGTGTAGCCGATGGCGCGGATGCCGCGCAGCTCGCCCGCCGCCATCAGCCGGTCCCACAGGCTCAGCGCCTTGTCCGCCGGCACGAACAGCTCGTAGCCGAGATCGCCGGTGAAGCCGGTTCGTGAAATCGTCACAGTTGCGCCGTCATGCGCGAACTCGGCGAGATCGAACACCCTGAGCCGCTCGACGCCGGCGAAGCCCGCGTCGCGCAGGACGGCGAAGGAGGTCGGGCCCTGCAACGCCAGGCCCGCCACGGCCTCGGTTTCTTCCTCGACGCTCACTTCGTAGCCGATCGCGCTGTCGAGCAGCCAGGGCAGATGCCGCTCCTGCGAGCACAACCGGAAGCGCGTCGGCGACAGCCGGAACAGCGTGCCGTCGTCGAGCACGAAGCCTTCGTCGTCGCACCAGGCGGTGTAGTGGACGCGGCCGGGCCTGAGCTTGGTCACGTCGCGCAACGTGACGCGGTCGAGATAGGCTTCGGCATCCGGACCTTCGATCCGGTACTTCGTCATCGGCGAGATGTCGAACAGTGCCGCCTGGCTGCGGATGGCGAAATATTCGAGCTCCTCGTCCCACAGCGAATGCGGCGCGCGGTAGCCGGCCCAATTGTACCAGTCCTGCTGCAATCCCAGGGCGTCGATGCGCGGCTGGAACGGCGTGCCGAGCCGCGGCGTGCGGAAGTGGGATTGCGCAAGGGTGCGGGCGTCGGTCGACGGCTCGATGGTGGAATGATGGTTCATGACGGCGTTCCTTCGCGCCCCCCTCTGTCCTGCCGGACATCTCCCCCACAAGGGGGGAGATTGGCCGTCACCCCAGCTTTCGCCAATCGCCAACGTTGCAAGAGGTGAGCCGGGCGTGCGTGCAACTGATCTCCCCCCAAGTGGGGGAGATGTCCGGCAGGACAGAGGGGGGCGCCGTGGAGCGCGACTTCAGCGGTTTGCAGAAACATCCTATGCCCTCATCGCTATAATACGGCGCGCGGCGTTGAGGCCGGGCGCGCCGGAAATGCCGCCACCCGGATGCGAGCCGGCGCCGGCAAGGAACAGCCCTTCGAGCGGCGTGTCGTAGCCCGACCAGCCGGAGACCGGTCGCGACATCAGCATCTGGTCGGCTTGCAATTCGCCATGGTGCCAATGGCCGCCGGGCATGCGGTAGCGTGCCTCGATGTCGGCCGGCGTCAAAAGCTCGGCATGACGCACCGTCGCGCCGATGCCGGGCGCATGGATTTCGAGCTGCTTCATGATCGCCTCGAGGAATTGCGGCTTGCCGGCGGCCCAGCCCTCTTTCAGCGCATAGGGCGCGTATTGCACCACCGCCGACAGCACGCAGGCGCCGGACGGGGCGAGTGATGGATCGACGAAGCTGGGCAATGTGATCTCCATCACCGGCTCGGGCGAGAACTCGCCATATTTCGACGGGTTGAAGGCGCGCTCGACATGGTCGGGCGAGGGCGCGATGACAAGGCGCCCCTTGTGGTCGGCAGCGTCGACGCCGATGAATTGCGGCGGCCGGTCGAGCGCCAGATGCAGCTTGGCCGCGTCGCCCTTCATACGGATGTTCTTCACCTTGCGCACGAAGCCGGTGTCGACCTCGCGCGGGCCCGCCGCCGGGTTGATGGCGGAAACGACGGTCCTGGCGCGCAGCGTTTCGCCGTTCTGCGTGACGACACCGACGGCGCGGCCCTTCTCGACGATCACCTTGGCGACCGGTGATGCCTGGCGAACGGAGACGCCCGCCTCTTCCGCCGCCGCGCGGATGGCTGCGACGACGGCGCCCATGCCGCCCTTGGGCTGCATCTGTGCGCCGGAAAGGCCGCCGACTTCGCCGGCAAGCCTATGGTAGAGGCCGAGCAGCGAGGTCGGCGAGCGCGGTCCCAGATGGCTGCCCAGCGTCGCGTCGAAAGCAAGCAGGCCCTTCAACCGGTCGTCCGAAAGCTGCTCGTCGAGCAGGTCGTAGACATTCATCAGAAGCACGCGCAGGAAGTCGCGCATGTCTTCCTTGCCGAGCTTCTTCAGCGCCAGCGCGGTCTGGCCAAGCCCGGTCATCCCGGCGAGCGACATGTTGCCGGGGTCCGGGGGGCGGCGCGACAGGAACGGTTTCAGCACGCCGGCATAGCGCAGCAATTGCGCACGCAACTCCTTCCAGGCGGATTGCTCCGAAGGACTGGCGCCCGTCAGCACCTCGCCATAAGCGCCATGAAGCACCAGCGGGCCGTCCTTCGACAGCGCCACCGACGGCACGAAATCACCGCGCTCGACCTTCAGCCCGTGGCGTTCCAGCTCAAGCGTCTTCACCACATCGGGATGCAGGCGATTGAGCAGATGCGCGACCGCTGAGACGCGAAAGCCCGGCGCGAACTCCTCGGTGCGCGCGGCGCCGCCGACCTCGTTGCCGGCCTCGAGCAGCAGCACCTTGCGGCCCGACTTCGCCAGCGCCGCGGCGGCGACGAGGCCGTTGTGGCCGCCGCCGATGACGATGACGTCCCAGTTCAAATCAGATGACGTCATGGGCCGGGCTCATATGCGGGGTTGGCTTGGCGAGATCGCGCAGGATCTCGGCGGCGGCGTTGCGTCCGGGCGCGCCCATGACGCCGCCGCCTGGATGGGTGGAGGAGCCGCACATATAGAGCCCACTGAGCGGCGAGCGGTATTGCGCGTAGCCCGGCACCGGGCGGTTGAAGAGCAGCTGGTCGAAGGTGAGCTCGCCCTGGAAGATGTTGCCTTCGGTCAGGCCGACCTCGGCTTCGATCTCGCGCGGCGTGCGCACTTCCATGTGGACGATGCGGTCGCGGAAGCCCGGCGAATATTGCGCGATCTGGGAGATCACGCTTTCGGCGAAGCCGTCGCGGTCGGCGTCTGTCCAGTCGCGACCGTTTATCTTCGGCGGCGCGTATTGCACGAAGCAGCTCATGAAATGCTTGCCCGGCGGCGCCATGGTCGGGTCGAGCGTGGTCGGGATCATCATGTCGAGGAATGGGTCGGCCGACCAGCGACCGGCCTTCCAGTCGTCATAGGCACGCTCCATGCGCTCGATGGAATCGGTGAAATGCATGTCGGCGCGGTAGACCGGCGAATCCTTCGGCAGCGCCGGGAACTCGGGCAGCGAATCCAGCGCGATGTTGACCTTGCCGGACGAGCCGCGGATCTTGAAGTTCCGTACGCGGCGCAGGAAGATATCGGGCAGTTCCTTCTCCTCGACCAGCTTCAGGAAGGTGCGCTTGACGTCGGCGTTGGAGACGACGAGCTTACCGTAGACCTCCTCGCCGCCGGAAAGCACCACGCCCCTGGCCTTGCCGTTCCTGATCAGCACATGGTCGACCTCGGCGCCGGTGCGGATGGTGCCGCCGGAAGCCCTGAAGGAGGCGGCCAGCGCCTTGGTGACGGCGCCCATGCCGCCGCGCGCATAGCCCCAGGCGCCGACCGAGCCGTCGACCTCGCCCATATAATGGTGCAGCAGCACATAGGCCGTGCCGGGCGACATCGGCCCGAGCGCCGTGCCGATGATGCCGGACAGCGCGAAGTTCGCCTTGATGACGTCGGTCTCGAAATACTCGTCGAGGAAATCCGAGATAGACATCGTCCAGAAGCGCAAGGTCAGCGCCATCTCCTCGGCGGTGAGGCCGGCGAATTTCCTGCCGAGATAGAGCAATTCGCCAAGGTCGCGCGGCCTGAAGCTGGTCGGGTCGGGCGCGGTGCGCATCAGGAGCGGCTGGATGAAGCGGCACTGCCTCGTGACGTCGCGCGAATAGCGGTCATAGGCCTCGGCGTCGCGCCTGGAGAAGCGCGCGAACTCGCGGCGATGCGCGTCGTGGTCGCGGTAATTGGCGAGATAGTCGCCGTCGCGCGTGAACACCGCGCCGCCTTCATAGGAGATCACCTGCAGGCCGAAGCGCGGCAGCTCCAGGTCGCGCATGATCTCGGGCCGGAACAGCGAGCAGACATAGGAGCAGTTGGAATAGAGGAAGCCCGGCGTCAGCTCGCGGCTGGTGGCCGCGCCTCCGACCCAGTCGTTCTTCTCGACCACCAGCACGTCGAGCCCGGCGCGCTGCAGGTAGCAGGCATTGACCAGGCCGTTGTGGCCGCCGCCGATGACGATCGCGTCCCATGCCTTCATGCGCGCTGAACCTCCATCCGGCTGCCTATCTTCTTGTTTTCACGCAATCCCGGACGGAAGACCGCTTCACGCTTTTCCTGGAAATGCCCGGCGCGTTTTGTTCCCTGATCACTTGAATTTGGCACGGGTCACGGTTTTTTGTCCAGCCATATTGAATGAATGTTCAACAAATGGTGTTGCGTTTTCCCGTTGATGCGCTAGGCTTTGCCAGCATTCTGGATTGATCCACATCGGCATTTTGGGTTGACGATCCGATGATCGAAACGGCTGACGCCGAGCCGGAATATGACGACACCGCCATCCGCTTCCTCGAAGCGCTGTGGGGCGAGGGATATCTGTCGCCGGGCGGTCCGGAAGAGGTCGACCGCGTGGTCGAGGGCCTCTCACTCGACGGCAGGACGATCCTCGATATCGGCTGCGGCGCCGGCGGCATCACGCTGCATCTGGTCGCCCGCCATGGCGCGGCCCGGGCCATCGGCTTCGACGTCGAAAAGCCGGTGATCGAGACGGCGAGGCGAGGGGCGGCCCGGCTGGGCCTCGCGGACCGCGTCAGCTTCGTCCAGGCGCCGCCGGGGCCGCTGCCTTTCACGGACGCCTCCTTCGACGTCGTCTTCTCAAAGGACGCGCTGCTGCATGTGCCCGACAAGGACGCGCTGTTCGCCGAGATCTTCCGTGTGCTCAAGCCGGGCGGAGTCTTCGCCGCGTCGAACTGGATGATCTCGCATGACGGCGAACCGTCTCCGGATATGAAGGCCTATGTCGCCGCCGAGGGCCTGTCCTTCACGATGGCGTCGCCGGAGCGCTATGCCGAAGCGATGCGGCGCGCCGGCTTTGCAGACATCACGATCCGCGACCGCAATCCGTGGTACCGCGAGGTGGCGCGGGAGGAACTGGCGCGGCTCAAGGGGCCGCTCTACGCGCAGGCCGCGGCGGCGGTCGGCGCGGCCTATGTCGACAAGAACATCAGGACCTGGGAGGCGATGCAGAAGGTGCTTGACAGTGGCGAGCACCGCCCCACTCATCTGCGCGGTTGGAAGCCGGTTGGATAACCGGCGATGCTGGAGACCGTCACAACCATGAAGACTGCAGAGGCGAGCGAGGCTCTCCCCGAAACGGCGCGGAAAGGCGACGCCGAAAAGCGCGGCCGCAAGGCCTCGAAGGAGGTCAGGCAACTGCAGCTGATCGAGGCGACGATCGATTCACTGGCCAGGCGCGGCTATGCCGAAACGACGATGGCGGACGTGGCCGACGGCGCGGGTCTCTCACGCGGCATCGTCAATTTCCATTTCGAGAGCAAGGAAAAGCTGCTCATCGCCACGCTGCAGCACATGTATGACGAGTATTCGGCGCATTGGCGAACCGCCTTGCAGAAGGCGGGCGACGATCCGGCGAGACAGCTGCAACAACTGGTGTGGGCCGATTTCGATCGTTCGATCTGCAACAAGCGCAAGCTCGCCGCCTGGCTCGCCTTCTGGGGCGAGGCCAAGTCGCGGCCGACCTACCAGGCGCTGAGCAGCTCG
>JAFKFE010001265.1 GCA_017308345.1 Alphaproteobacteria bacterium
ACGCCACAGGGTGCTTCTGCTGGAGGGAGGCCCGCTCGACCGCAACCCATGGATCCACCTGCCCATGGGCTATTCCAAACTCTACACCGACAGCCGTTACAACTGGATGTACGAGAGCGAGCCGGAAAGCGCCCTCCACGAGCGCGTGCTCTACCAGCCGCGCGGCAAGGTTCTGGGCGGCTCCAGCTCGATCAACGGCATGATGTATGTGCGCGGCAACGCGCTCGATTTCGACGACTGGGCCAAGGCCGGCTGCGCGGGATGGGCCTATGACGACGTGCTCCCCTATTTTCGCAAAGCCGAGGACCAATCGCGCGGCGCGAACCGCTGGCATGGCGCCGGCGGGCCGCTGAAGGTCTCCGACCAGTCCTTCGACCACGAACTGCCCAACGCGCTGTGCCGGGCCGCCGCCCAGGCCGGGCTGGCGCGCAACGAGGATTTCAACGGCGCCAGCCAGGACGGCTTCGGCTACTACCAGATGAACATCCACAACGGCCGGCGCTGGAGCGCGGCGCGCGGCTACCTGACACCGGCGCGCAAGCGTCCCAACCTCAGGATCCTCACCAACGCCCGCGCCGAGCGCATCGTGGTCGAGGGCGGCGCGGCCAGGGGCGTGCTGTTCAGCCATGACGGCCAGAGACGCTACGCCGCCGCCGGCGAGATCATCCTTTCCGCCGGCACGATCGCCTCGCCGCAGTTGCTGATGGTGTCAGGCATCGGTCCGGCCGCGGCGTTGCGCGATCATGGCATCGAGAGCGTGCGCGACCTGCCGGAAGTCGGCGCCAACCTGCAGGACCACACCTGCATCCAGCTGATGTTCCGCTGCACGAAGCCCATCACCGTCAACGACATCGCCAACAGCCTGGCGCGGCGCATCGGCGTCGGCCTTCAATACGCCCTGACGCGAAAAGGCTATCTCGCCGAGACCGGCATCTATGTCGGCGGCTTCGCCCGCAGCGACGAAACGCAGGACCGGCCCGACATCCAGATGGCGATGGCGGCCTGGAGCGTCGTCGAGCGCACCGTGAAGGGCGCGCGCCAACACCCCTT
>JAFKFE010001266.1 GCA_017308345.1 Alphaproteobacteria bacterium
CGCTGCCCGGGATTGGCCGGCGACGCTTCGCGAACGGGTAAAGCTTGGGTTCAAGTCGCAGATGAATCTGGGGCTCGGGCTAAGGTGGGTTGCCGCCTTGGCCCACTTCGACCGATACGCCGATATCGGCGAATCCCTGCAATGCGCGGTCAAAGAAGAATTCGTCCGGTCGGTCCGCTCCCAAATCGGTGCAGCGAAAGGACTCTTCCTTCATCCCGATGACGACGGAGACCATCTAGGTTCACGAGCGATGGTACCGCTGAGCATCATTTGCGGAACTGGACCCTTCGCCTCGCTTGAACAGTGCCAGTCGATCCAGGTTTCGATGCGCTCTCATGATGGTGGCCCGGTCTGCCACATCGGGCAGGCCGTGCGTCTCGGTCCACGAGCGGTTTTGCGCGCTGCGGCCTCTGCTGCCGATGTCATCGACGTCGTGGATCGAATGTCGGCGGGCCAATCATTGCACGAGGCGTTTCGCCCGATCGAGTCCCGGCTGGATGAATTCTTTCAGAAGCTTGCCGCGGTGCTTCGATACTTTGGGGACATTTGATGCCGCAAACCGTTGGGGAAAAGAACGCCCTCGCGACAGCACCGAGGGAGATGCCAACCAGCCTGGACCCACTGGACTGGGGACAGTTCCGCGAGATTGCGCATGGCATATTGGACGACGTGATCACCCATGTCGAAACGATCCGTCAGAGGCCCGTTTGGCAACCGCAGCCCGATGAAACGCGCAATCGGTTCTCCAGGCCGCTACCGCATGGCTCCCGCGAACTCGGCGAGGTCATCGACGATGTACGTGCACATGTCATGCCGTTCGCGACTGGCAACCTGCACCCGCTTTTCATGGGATGGGTACATGGCGCGGGCACCCCTATCGGGATGGTTGCGGAGATCGTCGCCAGCGGCTTGAACCTGAACTGCGGCGGCCGCGATCACATCGGTCTGAGCGTCGAAAGACAGGTCGCCCTTTGGATGAGCGAAGCCCTTGGCTATCCCGACAGTGCCAACGGCCTGTTTCTCACCGGATCATCGATGGCGAACTTCGT
>JAFKFE010001267.1 GCA_017308345.1 Alphaproteobacteria bacterium
GCAAGGTTCTACTGGTCGACGACGACGCGCGGAATATTTTTGCGCTGAGCAGCCTTCTGGAACGGCGCGGAATGGACGTCCTGACGGCGACGACGGGGCGTGAGGCCATAGAAACGCTGAATTCGACGGATGTATCTATCGTGCTGATGGATATCATGATGCCGGAGATGGACGGCTATCAGACGATGCAGCGCATTCGCGGCAGCGACAAGCATCAGCGGTTGCCCATTATCGCATTGACAGCGAAGGCGATGAAAGGCGACAGCACCGAAAACAGCGCCGAGCGCTGCGGACGTTTGACCAGTTCGATGCGCATCATGCGATCTCCAGGCTGTGTTCGGCGTGGCCGGGCTCGGCGCCGCCCATCAAGAGGCCGATCTTCTCGAAGGTCGCCTCGGCGATCGGCAGCGGCGCCGACAATTCCCCGTTGTGCATGACCGCGATCGCGTCCGACATTTCGAACAATTCGTCGAGGTCCTGGCTGATGACCAGCACGGCGGAGCCGCTGCGGGCAAGCTCGATCAGGGCCTGGCGAATGCGAGCGGCCGCGCCCGCGTCCACGCCCCATGTCGGCTGGTTGACGATCATGACGCTCGGCTTGCGGTCGAGCTCGCGGCCGACGATGAATTTCTGCAGATTGCCGCCCGAGAGCGCGGCCGCCTCGGGATCGGGCGCGCTCTTGCGCACGTCCATGGCGGCGATGATGCGCTGTGCGGCGCTGTAGACAGCGCCGTTCTTGACCAAGCCGCCAGAGCCGACGAAAGCCTTTCCGTCGGTGGCGTGACGCGACAGCAGCAGGTTCTCCGAAAGCTTCATGCGTGGCGCGGCGCCATGGCCGAGGCGCTCTTCCGGCACAAAGGCAGCGCCCATCAGCCGCCGGCCGGTGATGGAGAGCGCGCCGGCGTCCTTGCCCCGGATGCGCACGGATCCGGCATCCTGCTGCAGGACTTCGCCGGAGACGGATTCGAAGAACTCGCCCTGGCCGTTGCCGGCGACACCGGCGANNCCGATCACTTCACCGGCGCGCACGGTCAGGTTGATGTTCTTGAGCGGGATCGCGAAGGGCGTCGCTGGCTTGCGGCTGAGGCCGCGGATCTCCAGGAGCGCCGGCGCGGTCTCGATGCCTTCAGCCGGCGCGCGCTCCACGGCCTTGACCTCGCTGCCGACCATCATGCGGGCCAGCGAGGCCGCCGTTTCCTCCCGCGGGTTGCAATGGCCGACAACCTTGCCGTGACGCAGCACGGTGGCACGGTCGCAGATGCGTTTGACCTCTTCCAGCCGATGCGAAATGTAGAGGATCGACTTGCCTTCCGAGCGCAGCCGCTCCAGCGTCTCGAACAGCTTGTCGGCTTCCTGCGGCGTCAACACCGACGTCGGCTCGTCGAGGATGATGAGTTGCGGCGCCTGCAGCAGGCAGCGGATGATCTCGATGCGCTGGCGTTCGCCGACGGAGAGGTCGCCGACCAAGGAGTCCGGATCGAGCGGCAGGCCGTAGCTGAAGGAAAGCGCCCTCGCCTTCGCGGCGATCGTGCTGATCGGCGAACCGTCATTGAGCGAAAGCGCGATGTTTTCGGCCGCCGTCAGCGCCTCGAACAGCGAGAAATGCTGGAAGACCATGCCGATGCCGAGCTTTTTGGCCACGCCCGGGCTGGTGATCTTGACCGGCTTGCCGTCCCAGACGATCTCGCCCGAATTCGGCTCGAGCGATCCGAACAGCATCTTGACCAGCGTCGACTTGCCGGCGCCGTTCTCGCCGAGCAGTGCGTGGATTTCGCCTTTTGCGATATCAAGATCGATGTGATCGCACGCCGTCAGCGTGCCAAAAATCTTGGTTAGGCCGCGAACCTCGAGCAGGTTCGACCTGTCATGATTTGCACTCACAGTGCCTCCCATCCAGTATCCCGGATATGTTCTGTGTTCCCGCGGTCATGGTATGCGCGGCCGGCTCCCATCGGAAAGCAGCACCCAACTTGAAAGAGCTTCAAGAATTTCAGCGGAAACTCAAGGGCTAAGATAGGCCCATCGAGGACGGTGGCAAATCCGGAGCGGTTTTC
>JAFKFE010000228.1 GCA_017308345.1 Alphaproteobacteria bacterium
GCTGCCGACGTTGGCCGGGCCAGAGATCGGTGTCGCCTCGACCAAGGCTTTTACCTGCCAGCTGTCCGTCCTGGCCGCGCTTGCCGTCCGCGCGGGCGTGGCGCGCGGCACGATTTCGCGCGATCAGGAGAAGCAGCTGGTGCGCGAGCTTTCGGAGGCGCCGCGCTTCGCCACCCAGGTGCTGAAGCTCGACGAGCAGATCGAGCGCATCTCGCGCGAGCTCTCGCGCTACAAGGACGTGCTCTATCTCGGTCGCGACACCAACTTCCCGCTGGCCATGGAAGGCGCGCTGAAGCTGAAGGAAATCTCCTACATCCACGCCGAAGGCTATGCCGGCGGCGAGCTGAAGCACGGGCCGATCGCGCTGATCGACGAGAACATGCCGGTGATCGTGATCGCGCCGCATGACCGCATCTTCGAAAAGACCGTATCGAACATGCAGGAAGTGGCGGCGCGCGGCGGCAAAATCATCCTGATCACCGACGCCAAGGGCGCGGCGCAGGTGAGCCTGAAGACGATGGAGACGATCGTGCTTCCGGACGTGCCGGAACTCATCTCGCCGATCATCTATGCGCTGCCGATCCAGATGCTGGCCTATTTCACGGCGGTGTTCATGGGCACCGACGTCGACCAGCCGCGCAATCTCGCGAAGTCGGTGACGGTGGAGTAGCCGGATACGCGGGTTGCCACGGAAGGCGTTCTTTAAAAACTTCGCAGTTCCAAAGCGTCATCCGGTTCACTAATGTTGCATCGCAACCCTTCGCTGCGGTGAAGCATGTCCGACGCCCTGAAAACCTCTGGCATGACCCGGCTCAGGAACTATTTCCTGACCGGTTTTATCGTCTGCGCGCCGTTGGCAATCACCGCCTATATCGCCTGGTCGCTGATCGGCTGGGTCGATTCCTGGGTGAAGCCCTACATCCCGATCCGCTACAATCCCGACACCTATCTGCCGTTCCCGGTTCCGGGGTTCGGGCTGATCGTGGCGCTGGTGCTGATCACGCTGATCGGTTTCCTGGCGGCGAACATCGTCGGCCGCGCCATCGTCAATTTCGGCGAGCGGCTGCTTGGCCGCATGCCGCTTGTGCGCGGCATCTATGGCTCGCTCAAGCAGATATTCGAGACCGTGCTGTCGAACAAGGGCGACATGTTCCGTCAGGTCGGGCTGGTCGAATATCCGCGAAAAGGGGTCTGGTCGCTGGTCTTCGTCGCCAGCGAGAAGGAAACCGAGATCAACCAGAAGCTCGACCAGGAAGGCGATCCGTTGATCGCGGTGTTCATGCCCTGCACGCCCAACCCGACCACCGGCTTCCTGATGTATGTGCACAAATCCGAAATCGTGCTGCTCGACATGTCGATCGAGGACGGCGCCAAGCTGATCGTCTCGGCGGGCCTGGTTGCACCGGAGGTCAAGGCCAAGCTGGTGACGCTGAACGGCGAACCCGTCGAGGGTGGCCTTGCCAATCCGGCGCTTGGCGCTCAACCGGCGCGCAGCAGCCGCACCGCCTCGTCGCGGCCGAACAGGTAAAGCAACAAGCGCAGCGCCTCGCCGCGTTGCGACTGCAATTCCGGGTCGCGCGACAGGATCAGCCGCGCGTCGTCGCGCGCCGCTTCCAGCAGGTCGGCATGAAACTCGAGGCGCGCGACCTGGAAGCCAGGCGTGCCGGATTGACGGGTTCCCAGCAACTCGCCTTCGCCGCGCAGCTTCAGGTCCTCCTCGGCGATCTTGAAGCCGTCCTCGGTCTCGCGCATTACCGAAAGCCGGCGTTTGGCCGTTTCTCCGAGCGGATCCTTGTAGAGCAGCACGCAGGAGGAAGGCTTGTCGCCGCGCCCGACGCGGCCGCGCAACTGGTGCAACTGGGCAAGGCCGAAGCGCTCGGCATGCTCGATGACCATGATGGTGGCGTCGGGCACATCGACGCCGACCTCGATGACGGTGGTGGCGATCAGGATGCGCGTTTCTCCCTGCTTGAAGGCGCGCATCGCCTCGTCCTTCTCGGCGCCTTTCATGCGGCCATGCACGAGGCCGATCCGGTCGCCGAACAGCGGTTTCAGCGAAGCAAAGCGATCCTCCGCCGACATCAGCTTGATCTCCTCGGATTCCTCGACCAGCGGGCATATCCAGTAGATCTTTTGCCCTTCGGCGACCGCGTCGCGCATGCGGCCCACCAGTTCGTCCAGCCGTTCCATCGGCAAGGTCACGGTGCGGATCGGCTGGCGGCCGGCCGGCTTTTCAGTGAGCTTCGACACGTCCATGTCGCCGAAGGCGGTCAGCACCAGCGTGCGCGGGATCGGCGTCGCCGTCATCACCAGCATGTCGGGCGCATCGCCCTTGGCGGTGATGGCGAGGCGCTGGTGGACGCCGAACCGATGCTGTTCGTCGATGACCGCCAGCACAAGGTCGTGGAATGCCACCGCTTCCTGGAACAGCGCATGCGTGCCGACGACGATGTCGATCGCGCCGCTGGCAAGACCCGCAAGCGTCTCGGCGCGCTCGCGGCCCTTCTCGCGCCCGGTGAGGATGGCGAGGCGCAGGCCGGCTTTCTCCGCCGGCGGCGCGATGGTCGCCAGATGCTGGCGCGCCAGGATTTCGGTCGGCGCTATCAGCGCCGCCTGGCCGCCGGCCTCGACCGCGCGCGCCATGGCGAGTAGCGCCACGACCGTCTTGCCGGAGCCGACATCGCCCTGCAGCAGGCGCAGCATGCGTTCGGGATCGGCAAGGTCGGCGTTGATCTCGCCCAGCGCGAATTCCTGGCTGGGCGTGAGCTTGTAGGGCAGGGCGGCGCGCAGCTTCTCCACGATACGGCCGTCGCCGGTGAGCGGCCGGCCCGAGAGGCGGCGGATTCTGGCCCGCACCAGCGCCAGCGAAACCTGCCCGGCCAGCAACTCGTCATAGGCAAGACGGCGCCAGGCCGAGCCCTCGACGGCGACGTCGATGGGGTCCTTCGGATAATGGATGCGGGCAAGCGCATCGCCGAAGGGTGGGAATGTGTGGCGACGCATGAAGGCGCCGTCCTGCCATTCGGGCAGTTCGGGCAACCGGCCGAGCGCCTGTCCGATGGCGCGGCGCAGCACCTTTGGCGACAGTCCGGCCGTCAGTGGATAGACCGGCTCGACCAGCGGCAGCGCCTCGGCCTCGTCGATAGGCGCGATATGGTCGGGATGGACCATGGTCGGGCGGCCGTTGAACCACTCCATACGGCCGGAGATCACGACCCGCTCGCCCTCGGGAAGCATCTTCTGCAGATAGGCGGCATGGGCATGGAAGAAGGTCAGGGCGACCTCACCGGTGTCGTCATGAGCGTAAACGCGGTACGGCACCGACCTGTTGCCGCGCGGCGGCGACTGGTGGCGGTCGACCCGCACCTCGAGGGTGACGATCTGGCCCTCGGCCGACAGCGCGATGCCCGGCCGGTTGCGGCGGTCTATGACGCTGTTGGGCAGCACGAACAGGAGGTCGGCCGCGCGCGCCGCACGATCGCCAAGGTCCGCCGGCACCACGCGTTCGATCAGCAAGCCGACTTTCGGGCCGACGCCGGCAAGCGAGGTGATGGGCACGAACAGCGGATCGAGGATGGACGGACGCATGCTGTCAGCTTATGTCGCGACGGCGGCAGCGCAAGGCTGACACCGGTCTCTATCCACGCTATATGCGCCGCTTCGAACAGGGATGGCGCGCGATGACCGGAACACAGCGATCAAGCGAGGGGCTGGATGCACGCCGCCGCAAGCTCCTGTTCCGGTCCTGGCATCGCGGCATGCGCGAGATGGACCTGATCCTGGGCTCCTTCGCCGACGCCGAGATCGGCGCCTTGACCGGCGATGAAATCGACCAATATGAGAGGCTTCTCGAAATCCCGGACGACGAATTTCTGCTGATGGTCACCGGCGCGCGCCCGGTTCCGCCCGATATCGACTGCGCCGTGCTGCGAAAGATCCTGGCGTCGCGTCGGACGATGACATTTTGAAAACCGCATATCCATGAGCCTCATCCCTTCCATCGGCCTGCCCAAGGGTCACGCCGGCCAGTTCATCGTCGACGGCGTCGCCGACGGCTACGAAGCCTTCGCCCTGGTGCGGACGGCGCAGGAGATAGCGCCCGACAAGCCGGTGCTGTTCGTCGCGCGCGACGGCCAGCGGCTGCCGGCGATCATCGAAGCGCTCGCTTTCGCGGCGCCGGGCCTGCCGGTGCTGGAACTGCCGGCCTGGGACTGCCTGCCCTACGATCGCGTTTCTCCGGGAGCTGATGCCGCGGCGCGGCGGCTCGACGCGCTTTCCGCCATGAGCGCGCTGGCGAGGAAACCGCATCGTGCCGTGATCCTCACCACCGCCAATGCGCTGTTGCAGCGCATCCCGCCGGCGGAGTTGATCGACGCGCAGACCTTCCATGCCAAGCCCGGTAACCAGATCGACATGAACGTGCTGATCGCGCGTCTGGAGACTTCCGGTTTCGAACGCGTGCCGACCGTGCGTGGCCTCGGCGAATTCGCGGTGCGCGGCGGCATCCTCGACCTGTTCGCTCCCGGCTGGAGCGAGGCGCTGCGCCTCGACTTCTTCGGCGATACGCTGGAATCGATCCGCGTCTTCGATGTGGCGACACAGCGCACCACCGGCCAGCGCAAGTCGATGTCGTTGCAGGCGATGAGCGAAGTGGCGCTGACACCGGAAACGATCAGCCGCTTCCGCCGGTCCTATATCGAGGCTTTCGGCGCTCCCTCGCGGGACGACGCGCTCTATGCGGCGGTCAGCGAAGGCCGGCGCTTCGCCGGCATGGAGCACTGGCTGCCCTTCTTCTACGAGCGGCTGGAGACGGTGTTCGACTATCTGCCGGATGCGCCCGTCGTCTTCGATCATCTGGCGCATGAGGCGTTGGCGGAGCGCCACGCGTTGATCCTCGACCACTACGAGGCGCGCCGGAAACAGGCCGACAGCGCGCTCAAGGACGCCGTGCCCTACAAGCCGGTGGCGCCGGACCTGCTTTATCTGTCGCCGGACAACCTCAAGGCATCGCTCGGTCCGCGCGAAGACATCGACTTCACCGTCTTCGATGCGCCCGACGTCGGAGCCAAGAAGGTCTTCCATGCCGGCTCGCGGCACGGCCGCAGCTTCGCCGAGGAGCGCGCCGACCCCAACATCAATGTCTTCGACGTCGTCGTGAAACACATTGCCGACGAGCGCGCCGCGCGTCGCCGCGTCATCGTCGCCGGCTGGACGGAAGGCTCGCTTGACCGCCTCGGCCAGATCCTGGCCGAGCATCATCTCGGCAATCTGGAGCCTGTCGCCACGCTTGCCGAGGTCGAAAAGCTCGAGCCGGGGCAGGCTGGTCTTGCCGTTCTGCCGCTCGAATCCGGTTTCGAGACCGACGGGATGGTGATCGTCGCCGAGCAGGACATCCTCGGCGACAGGCTGATCCGGCGATCCAAACGCAAGAAGAAGGCTTCCGATTTCATCGCCGAGGCCTCGTCGCTGTCGTCGGGCGACATCGTCGTCCATGCCGATCACGGCATCGGCCGTTTCATCGGCCTGCGCACCATCGAGGCGGTGGGCGCGCCGCATGACTGCCTCGAAATCCACTATGCCGGCGACGACCGCCTGTTCCTCCCGGTGGAAAATATCGAGCTTCTGTCGCGCTACGGCTCGGATTCCGCCGAGGCGACACTCGACAAGCTGGGCGGCGGAGCCTGGCAGGCGCGCAAGGCGCGGCTGAAGCGGCGCCTGCTCGACATGGCCGGGCAGTTGATCCGCATCGCCGCCGAGCGGCAGATGCGCGCCGCGCCCGCGATGATCCCGGCGGAAGGGCTTTATGGCGAGTTCGCCGCGCGCTTCCCCTACGAGGAAACGGACGACCAGCAGACAGCTATCGATTCCGTCATGGACGATCTCGGAGCCGGCAGGCCGATGGACCGGCTGGTCTGCGGCGATGTCGGCTTCGGCAAGACGGAAGTGGCGCTGCGCGCCGCCTTCATCGCGGCGATGGAAGGTTTCCAGGTCGCGGTCGTGGTGCCGACGACGCTGTTGTCGCGCCAGCATTTCAAGACCTTCTCGCAGCGCTTTTCCGGCCTGCCGATCCGTATCGCGCAGGCGTCGCGTCTGGTCGGCTCCAAGGAACTGGCCGAAACCAAGAAGGGCATCGCCGAGGGCACGGTCGACATCGTCGTCGGCACGCATGCGCTGCTCGGCAGCTCGATCTCGTTCAAGAATCTCGGGCTTCTGATCATCGACGAGGAGCAGCATTTCGGCGTCAAGCACAAGGAGCGGCTGAAGGAACTCAAGAACGACGTGCATGTGCTGACGCTTTCGGCGACGCCGATCCCGCGCACGCTGCAACTGGCACTGACCGGTGTGCGGGAGCTGTCGCTGATCGCCACGCCGCCTGTCGACCGCATGGCGGTGCGCACCTTCATCTCGCCTTTCGATCCGCTGGTCATCCGCGAGACGCTGCTGCGCGAGCGCTATCGCGGCGGTCAATCCTTCTATGTCGTGCCGCGCATCAGTGACCTTTCGGAAGTCAATGATTTCCTTCGGGAATCTGTTCCGGAGCTGAAGGTGGCCGTAGCCCATGGCCAGATGCCGCCGGGCGAGCTCGACGACATCATGAACGCCTTCTACGACGGCCAGTATGATGTGCTCCTGTCGACGACCATTGTGGAATCCGGCCTCGATATCCCGACCGCAAACACGCTGATCATCCATCGCGCCGACATGTTCGGCCTGGCCCAGCTCTATCAGCTGCGCGGCCGCGTCGGTCGCTCGAAGGTGCGCGCCTATGCGCTGTTCACGCTGCCGGCCAACCGCAAGCTCACCGATACGGCCGAGCGCCGGCTGAAGGTGCTGCAGTCGCTCGATACGCTCGGCGCCGGCTTCCAGCTTGCCAGCCACGACCTCGACATCCGCGGCGCCGGCAACCTGCTCGGCGAAGAGCAGTCGGGCCACATCAAGGAGGTCGGCTTCGAGCTCTACCAGCAGATGCTGGAGGAGGCGGTGGCCGAGGTGAAGGACACCGGCGAGGCGCAGGACGGCGGCTGGTCGCCGCAGATTGCGGTCGGCACCGCCGTGATGATCCCGGAGAGTTATGTGCCGGACCTGCAGCTCCGCATGGCGCTTTACCGCCGGCTGGGCGACCTCGAAACCACCGAGGAGATCGACGGCTTCGGCGCGGAACTGATCGACAGGTTCGGGCCGCTGCCGGAAGAGGTGACGCATCTGCTGAAGATCGTCTTCATCAAGGCGCTCTGCCGCAAGGCCAATGTCGAGAAGCTCGACGCTGGGCCGAAGGGCGTCGTCATCCATTTCCGCAAGCGCGAATTCCCAAATCCGGTGGGGCTGGTCAAGTTCATCGGCGAGCAAGGCTCGCTGGCCAAGATCAGGGCCGACCACAGCGTGGTGTTCATGCGCGACTGGCCGAATGCGGAGAAGCGGCTGGCGGGCTCGGCCGTTGTCATGACGCAGTTGGCGCGGCT
>JAFKFE010001268.1 GCA_017308345.1 Alphaproteobacteria bacterium
CTGGTACTTGGCGTCGATATGCGCCAGCACCCATTCGAGATAGGGATCGATGAACGACCAGGCGCCCATGTTCTTGGGCTCCTCCTGGCACCACACCATCTCGGCGTTGCGGAAACGCGACAGCTCGGTGATCAGCGCCTTGGCCGGGAACGGATAGAGCTGTTCGACGCGAAGCAGGTAGATGTCGTTGATGCCGCGCTTCTCGCGTTCCTCGTAGAGGTCGTAATAGACCTTGCCCGAGCACAGCACGACGCGGCGGACCTTGGAATCCTTCACCAGCTTGATCGGCTGGTTCGCCAGCAATTGCGCATCGTCCCACAGCAGGCGGTGGAACGAGCTTTCGCCCGAAATCTCGGACAGCGTCGACACCGCCCGCTTGTGGCGCAGCAGCGACTTCGGCGTCATCAGGATCAGCGGCTTGCGGAAGTCGCGCTTCAACTGCCGGCGCAGGATGTGGAAATAGTTGGCCGGCGTGGTGACGTTGGCCACCTGCATGTTGTCTTCGGCGCAGAGCTGCAGGAAGCGTTCGAGACGCGCCGACGAATGCTCCGGTCCCTGGCCTTCATAGCCGTGCGGCAGCAGGCAGACGAGGCCCGACATTCTGAGCCACTTGCGCTCGCCGGACGAGATGAACTGGTCGAACACGACCTGCGCGCCGTTGGCGAAGTCGCCGAACTGCGCTTCCCACAGCGTCAGCGCCTTGGGCTCGGCCAGGCTGTAGCCATATTCGAAGCCCAGCACCGCCTCTTCCGACAGCATCGAGTTGATGACTTCGTAACCGGCCTGCGCCGCCGACAGATTGTTGAGCGGGATGTAGCGGGTCTCGTCGCGCTGGTCGTAGAGCACCGAATGGCGCTGCGAGAAGGTGCCGCGCTCCGAATCCTGGCCGGAAAGCCGGATCGGGTTGCCGTCGAGCAGGATGGCGCCGAAGGCCAGCGCCTCCGCCGTCGACCAGTCGATGCCTTCGCCCGATTCGATCGCCTGGCGGCGGTTTTCGAGGAATCGCAGGATCGTCTTGTGCGCCTCGAAATCCTTCGGCACCTCGGTC
>JAFKFE010001269.1 GCA_017308345.1 Alphaproteobacteria bacterium
CAGGCTGGTGCCCGGCACCATCTTGAACTTGGCGCGGTCCTCGCCGTTGAGCAGCTTGGCCTGGGTCTCGGTGCGCGCCTTGCGCAGCGAATCGGCCTGTGCCTTGCCGCGGCCTTCGGCGACGGCTTCGGCGAAGTTGGCGAACAAAACGGTGAACCACAGCCAGATGATGATCTGCAGGGTAAAGCCGAGATCGCCGCCGCCGGCGACCAGATCGCGGATGAAGAGCACGCTGGTGAGCAGCGTGACCACGGCGACGACGAACATCACCGGATTCTTGACCAGCGTGCGCGGATTGAGCTTGCGGAAGGCGCCGCCTATGGCGGGCACAAGGATGCGGGCATCCATGATGACAGCGGATTTGGACTGGCTCATTTTTGGGCTCCAGTATCGATTGCGTCGGACGGCGCCGGGTGTTCGGTCTTCGGGAAGAGATGCGGAAGGCCGGTGGCCAGCAGCCACAGCACGAGCAGCACGGCAGCCATGCCGAGAAAGGTTGAAAGGGTCGGGAAAGGACGAGGCTTGTCGTCCCTTCCGTTGTCGGGCGCTCCATCACCAGGTTGGTGAGGATCGTTCCGATAGATGTCGTTGAAACGAGGCATGGCCATCTCAGAAAGTCTGTCCATGGATCATCGCCAGGTGTTCGACGATCGGGCCGATCGCCAGGGCCGGGAAGAAGGTGAGGCCGGCGACGATCAGGATGACGCCGACAAGCAGTCCGACGAACAGGGGACCATCGGTCGGGAACGTGCCGGCGGAGGCCGGAACCGTCTTCTTGGCCGCCAGCGAGCCGGCGATGGCCAAAGCCGGAATGATGACGAAGAAGCGACCCACCCACATGGTGACGCCCATCGTGAGGTTATACCAGGGCGTGTTGCCGGTCAGGCCGCCGAAGGCCGAACCGTTGTTCGCGGCCGCCGAGGTGTAGGCATAGAGAACCTCGGAGAAGCCGTGCGGGCCGCCATTGGCCATCGAGGCGACGGCGCTCGGCAGCACGACCGAGATGGCCGTGAAGGTCAGCATGACCAGCGGCAGGCACAGAATGGCG
>JAFKFE010001270.1 GCA_017308345.1 Alphaproteobacteria bacterium
GAATTCCGGATTGGAATAGGCCGTCTCGTTCCAGGCCTCGCCGCTGCGGTAGCCGAGCGCCAGCACCTGGACGCCCAGCGGACGCATGTACCAGATGGTCATGGAATAAGGATATTTCGTCCAGTCGTTCCAGAAGGTCGAGCCCGGCAGCACCGTGCGCTTCACCTTGATGCCGGCGTCGCGCAACTGCCCGGCGATGGCGTCGCCGGTGTTCTTCTGCCACTCGTCCTCGACGGTGATCAGCTCATGCTCGAAGTCGGCCTGACCGGCGTCGGCCATCAGCTTCTTGGCGCCGGCGGCGTCGCGCTCCTTCTTGGGCAGCGGGTAGTATTCGGGATGGATCGGGGCGACGTGATGGTTCTCGCCGACCGTGCCGCGGCCATTGTAGCCGAGCTGCATGACCTGGTTGTTGTCGACCGCCATCTGCAGGGCGTTGCGCACCCGCTTGTCGTCATAGGGCTTATGGGTGATGTTGGTGCGGGCGACGAGCGTGGTTGCCGTGGCGACCTCCGATTTCACCAGATTCATCTTGTCAAGCGGGTCGATGAAGTCGGCCGGCGTTTCGAAATCGAGATCGATCTCGCCGGAATCGAAGGCATTCAGCGTGGCGTTGAAGTCGGTGCCGTAATCGATGAACTCGACGCCGTCGAGCGGCGCCTCGCCGCCCCACCACTTGCCGTTCTCGCGGCGCTTGACGACCGCCTTGGACCCGACCGCGTAGGAGACCAGCTCGAACGCACCGGTGCCGATCGGCTTCTTGATCGGATCGGCGCCATCCTTGTCGAAGTCGCGATGCACGACCAGCGCCGGATAGTCGGTGAGGCCCGGTATGATGGCGATGTCGGCTTCGTTGAGCTTCAGCTTGACGGTGTGATCGTCGACCTTGGTGATCGCGCCATCACTCGCCTTGCCGGTCTTGGCGTCGACCAGCGCGCCGACGCGGGCGGCCATGGAATTGCCGGAAGCCCCCTTCTCGCACCAGCGGTTCAGATTGGCGACCACGTCATCGGCGTTGAAGGCGTCGCCATTGTTCCAGGTGACGCCCTT
>JAFKFE010001287.1 GCA_017308345.1 Alphaproteobacteria bacterium
CCGAGGCGACGGTCAGCCTCCCTGTCCAGCCCAGCGCCGCCTGCGCCCTTCCTTTCCTCGCTTCCTCGTTGAACTGCTGGCTGGCGACATATGTGTTCTCGACAACGAGGCCGGTCCAACTTGTCTGGGCGAGCGTGGCCATGGTGACGTTGACCCCGAATCCCACGGCGAAGAACGCGAGAATGGAGATCAGCATATGCTTGCCTGTTTACTCGCGTGGCTTCCGCGTTTCGGCGTTCATCTGCTGTTCTCCGGGGCATTGCAAGTGGCGGTGTATGCGGCGGTCTCGGAACTTGCCTTGTCGTCGATGCGGAATTCGAAGCTCTGTGCTGGTTTCCGGATCTGATCGGCCGGTTGCCTGACGAAGATCTTGAGCGTCTTCAGCCGGTCGGGCTCGACCGGGATGGAGAACGAGCGGCTTGCGGGCTGGTCGATGCCGACGATGCTCATCTCCCCGCCCTCGAGACCCTGCAGCGTGACTTCGATCGTCCTCGGCTTGGGTATCATGTTGAGCAGCTTGACCGTATAGCCGTTGCGGATCGAGCCGTCCGATAGCGTCACGAACTGCGGATTGCGATCATGCAGGACATTCAGTTCCAGCCGTTCGCGGGTCAGCAGCGAATAGACGAGCGCCAGGCCGATCACCGACCATACGCCGAGATAGATATAGGTGCGCGGCCGGAAGATCTTGCCGAGATGGAAATGCGCCAGGCCTTCGGCGAAGCTGCCGCTTGGCGTTCTTACCAGCGCCGGGTTGACCGGGCCGGTGCCCCCGGAGGTGGCCAGCGCCATGTTGGCGTTGTAGTCCGCCAGCGTCGCGTAGGAAATCAGCCCGCGTTCCCGGCCAACCTTGTCCATGACGCTGTCGCAAGCGTCGATGCACAGCGCGCAGGTTATGCATTCCAGCTGCTGGCCGTCGCGGATGTCGATGCCCATGGGACAGACGGCGACACAGGCATTGCAGTCGACGCAGTCGCCGACCGATTGTCCCGCGGCCGAGGCTTTCTTGGCATGGCGCGAACGCGGTTCGCCGCGCCAGTCGTTATA
>JAFKFE010001288.1 GCA_017308345.1 Alphaproteobacteria bacterium
AGCGACGAAATCCTCCTCGCGGTACTTGATCGCCCGATCCGCGCCGAGCTTCAGGCAGGCGTCGCACTTTTCCTTGCTGCCGGCGGTGGTGATCACATAGGCGCCGAATGCCGATGCGAGCTGGATGGCGGTGGTGCCGATGCCGGACGAGCCGCCATGGACAAGCAGCGTCTCGCCCTTCTTGAGGCCGCCGCGCTCGAACAAATTGTGCCAGACGGTGAAGTAGTTTTCCGGCACGGCGGCGGCTTCCGAATGGGTGAAGCCGGCCGGGATCGGCAGCACACTGCCGGCATGGACCTTCACATACTCGGCATAGCCGCCGCCCGGCGTCAGCGCGCAGACCCGGTCGCCGATGCGCCAGCGCGATATCTCGTCGCCCAGCGCCGCGATTTCACCCGAAGCCTCGAGGCCGGGCAGGTCGGAAGCGCCGGGCGGCGGCGGATAGGCGCCCTTGCGCTGCTGGACGTCCGGCCGGTTGACTCCGGCCGCGTGCACACGGATCAGCACTTCCCCGGGACCGGGTACGGGCACGTCGCGCGTTTCGGGCTTGAGTACCCGAGGTCCACCCGGTTGCGAGATCGCGATGGCCGTCATCGTCGCCGGTATCTTGTGTCCGTTTGCCATGGCTTTCCCGTCTCCTCGGATCCGTGTCGTCGCTCGTTGTTTGCATCGGCGCCCCCGCCCTATGTATGCTGATTGCCAAATCAGGCAAATGGCCAAGTAAGGGAGGAGCGACGGATGGCGGTCTTCGACGACGAACCCAGGAAAAAGCCGCGCCCGCACGAGATCGGCCAGGATCTGTCGTTGCTTTCCGTGGACGAATTGTCCCAGCGCATCACGATGCTGCGCGACGAGATCGCCCGGCTGGAGGAGGAACGGGCCGCCAAGGGCGCCACCAAATCCGCGGCCGAGGCGCTGTTTCGCAGAGGATAGTTTCGTCGGCTCGTCCGCCCGCCCCGGAAAAGCCTGATTGCGACTGCCAGACCTTCTCCCTGAAAGAGACCTGCGCCTCGAAATTCCAGCCGGATCAGCCCATGTTTGCGACC
>JAFKFE010000229.1 GCA_017308345.1 Alphaproteobacteria bacterium
ACCGCCTCGGCGACGGCGGTCGCCTCATCGAGCAGCGAGGCCGACGCCACCGGCAGGCCGGTGAGCTCGGTGACCAAGGTCTGGAAGTTGAACAACATTTCCAGCCGGCCCTGGCTGATCTCGGCCTGGTAGGGCGTGTAGGCCGTGTACCAGGCCGGATTCTCGAACAGGTTGCGTTGGATGACCGGCGGAACATGGACGCCGTGATAGCCGGCGCCGATGAAGCTCTTCAGCACCGTGTTCCTCGCCATGGTCGCCGACAATTCGGCCAGAGCTTCGGCCTCGCTGGCCGGCGCCGGCAAGGCCAACGGCCTCTCCAGCCGGATCGATTTCGGCACGGCCTGGCTGATCAGCGTCTCGACGGACGGAACGCCGATCACGGCAAGCATGGCGCGGACGTCGTTGAGGCCGGGGCCGATATGGCGGGCCGAAAAGGGGATGGGTGCTGCGGTCATTTTCGTCGTCCTGCTGTCAGCCGATATGGGCTTTGTAGGCGGCCTCATCCATGAGGCTGGCGAGCTGGCTTTCGTCGGAAAGCTTCATCTTCCAGAGCCAGCCGTCGCCGGTAGCCGCCGAGTTGACGAGTGAGGGGTCGGCCGACAGCGAGGCGTTGGCTTCCGTGATCTCGCCGTCGACCGGGGCATAGACGTCGGATGCCGCCTTGACGGATTCGACGACCACCGCGGTGTCGCCCTTGGCGAGCTTGCGGCCGATTTCCGGCAGTTCGACGAAGACCAGGTCGCCAAGCTGTTCCTGCGCGTAGTCGGTGATGCCGACGGTGGCGACGCCGCCGTCGACACGCAGCCATTCGTGGTCTTCGGTGAAATAGGTCTTTGCCATCGGGACTTATCCTTTGCGGTAGCGATGCGGGGTGAAGGGCAGGGGGGTGACGTCGACCGGGATTTTCGTCCCGCGGACATCGGCGAAGAGTTTCGTGCCGGCCTTGGCCAGCGCGGTGTCGACGTAGCCCATGGCGACCGGGTGGCCGGTCGAGGGGCCGAAACCGCCCGAAGTGACGTGGCCGGCCGGATTGCCGTCGGCATCGACGAGCGCCGCGCCGGCTCGCACCGGCTGGCGGCCGTCCGGCTTCAGCCCGACGCGTTTCTGCGCCGGCCCGCTTTCCAGGATCGAGCGCAGCGCGTCGGCGCCGATGAAATGGCCGGCGCGGACCTCCTTCGGGATCGCCCACATCAGGCCGGCGCTCGCCGGGTCGATCCCGGGCGTCAGATCCTGGCCGTGCAGGCAGAGACCGGCCTCGAGGCGCAGGCTGTCGCGGGCGGCAAGGCCGATCCATTGCACGCGCTCGTCCTTGAGCAGCGTGGTGACGAGATCGCGCGCGTCGGCTTCCGGCAGTCCGATCTCGAACCCGTCCTCACCGGTGTAGCCGGAGCGGCTCATGAACCAGTTTTTGCGCGGCTCGATGCCATGCATGAAGAGCAGCGAGCCGGTCTCGATGCCGGCCCGCGCCAAGGTCGCCCAGGCGTCCGGCCCCTGGATCGCCAGGAAAACCCGGTCGAGCGGCTCGACCCTGGCGTCGAAATCGCCGGCCAGGGCGCGCAGATGCCTCTCGTCCTCGACGGCGTTGCCGGCATTGGCAACGACCATGAAGCGGTCGTCACCAAGGCGCGTGACGATCAAATCGTCGATGATGCCCGCCGCCTCGTTGAGGAAGAAGGTGTATTTGGACTGCGAGATGTCCAGCGCGCCGGCGTCAAGCGGGCAGGCGCGATTCAGCAGCGCCGCGGCGCCCGGACCGCTGACGGCAAAAAGCTTCATATGCGAGATGTCGAACAGGCCGGCATGCTCGCGCGTGTGCAGGTGCTCCTTCATCACGCCGGGCGGATAGGTGAGCGGCATCGACCAGCCGGCGAAGGCGCCGAAACGCGCGCCCGCGGCCTGATGCAAATCCTCGAGGGGTAGGTGTTTGGTGTCTTCGCCCGTCATGTCTTCTCCAGAGTCGCACGCGATCGACCGCCATTGGCGGCCTGTTCCGTGCCCCTCTGTCTGAAGCCTGAGAGACTCGCGCCCCGTAACTCTGTCGGCAGCGCTTACACCTTCGGCGCGGGGCTAGCCCCGACTTTCCAGAGTTGTCTTTCCCGTCCACGGTTCTTTTGCCTGAGAGATTTCGGGCGATTTCCCCTTCGGCGACAGCTTGCGCTGCTCTCTCCCGCAAACAGGTGGGACTCAGAACCTGAGCCCCCGACGCGCCTTCCATAGCTCGTCGGCGACACCTTGTCACCTCCCAGCGACATTTTACCGACAAGTCTTCGCTAACCACGCCGTTTGCCGGTTTCTCAAGACACTGCTGATAGGCTGGATGAGATGGCTATCGAGGTTCGCCGGCAATCGGCGACGGGCGGGGAAACGGAATGGGCGAACTGAAAATGAGCGCTCCGGTGGCGGGGCTGGCCTCGAAGAACAAGATCACGGCCGAGGACGTGACGATGCTTCGCCGTGAGGTCTTCGCGGACGGCGTGGTAAGCCGCGGCGAGGCCGAGGCGTTGTTCGCGCTCGATCAGACAGCGCGCGACAAGTGCGCGGAATGGGCGCCGTTCTTCGTCGAGGCGGTGACGGATTACATCGTCCATCAGGAGAAGCCGGACGGCTATATCTCGCAAGAGAATGCCGAGTGGCTGGTTCGCACGATCTCGCGCGACGGCATGGTCGACAGCCGAACCGAGCTCGAGCTGCTGGTGCATGTGCTGGAGGAAGCAAGGTCGTCGCCCGGCCGGCTTTCGGCCTATGCGCTGGAGCAGGTCGCGCATGCGGTGGTCGAGGGCAAGGGCCCGCTGATGCTCGGCGGCGAACTGGTTCCGGGCCTGATCGCCAAGGCCGAGGTCGATCTCCTGCGCCGCATTCTCCATGCCTTTGGCGGCCACGGCAACATCGCTATCACCAAGGACGAGGCAGAGGTCCTGTTCAGGATCAACGACCAGACCGCCACGGCCAGCAACGACCCGTCCTGGAACGACCTCTTCGTCAAGGCGATCGCCAACCATGTCATGTGCTCGGCCGGCTACGAGCCGCCGACACGCGAAACGGCGCTGCGCCACGACAACTTCCTCGAGGAGGCGGGACCGACGCTTGGCGGTTTCTTCAGCCGCATGGTCTCGGGCGGATTCGCCGCGATCCTCGAAGCCTATCATTCGCCCGGTGATATCGAGGCCGAGTGGGAAGCCAAGAACCGGGCGACCGAGGCGCTTGCCCGCCGCGCGGAGGCGATCGACGCAGGCGAAGCGGAATGGCTGGCCGAGCGCGTCGGCGGAGGCCAGCGTCCGCTGCGCGACAACGAGCGCGCGCTGCTGACTCTGATCAGACACGCCTCGCCGGAAATCCACCCGGCGCTGAGGCCGCTGCTCGAGAAAGTGGCCTAGCTCTACTGCTTCGGCTTGGTCTGGTCCGGCTTGGCCTGATCTGTCTTGGCCTGTTCCGGCTTGGCGTTGGTGTCGAAGCGCGACATCCATTTGAAGCCGCCGAACCAGTAGCGGCGCACGCCCGCGATGGTGCCATCGGCGGCGCGCGCGCCGATCCAGTTGTTGACGTACTGGGTCAGGCGGACATCGTCCGGCCGCAGGGCGACGGCTTCCGGCGTGCGCAGCAGCGGGCCGCCGACCAGCCTGAATTTCGCGTCGTATAGCCTCGCCGCCATCTGCGGCGTCGGCGAGGTGGCGACCATCGCCTGCGCGTCGCCGCCGATGATCGCAGCAAAGACATCGGCCGTATTGTCGAACGACATGATGTTCGCCTTCGGGAAGGCCTCCCTGGCAGCTGCCTCATCCGTGGAATTGGACAGCACGGCGATCTTGTATCCTGGCGCCGTCAGCGCCTTTCCCGGCCGTTTGCCCAAGCTGGCGATCGAGGCCACCATGCGGATGTCGGCGGTGCCGGTCGGGTCGGAGAACACGACTTCGCGGGCGCGCTCCGGCGTGCTGGCATAGCCCGCTGCGATCAGATCGAAATCGCCCTTGAGCAGACGTGCCTTCAGGTCGTTCCACGGCACTTCGACCAACTTCAGGTCGACGCCGAGATCGGACGCAAGGGCGCTGGTCAGGTCGACATCGTAGCCCGCGAACTTGCCATCCTCCTTCTTGAGGATCCATGGCGGGTTGAGCGCCACGCCGACCGTCAGTGTCTTCTGATCGATGACGCGCTTCAGGCTATCGTCCGCGCGGGCCGGCAATAACGCCAGCCACGCAGAGAGAACAAATATGATAGCCGCGACCACCTTATTAGCGCGCATTAATATTTCCTCGTTGCAACCTGTCTGGTTGTAAGACTTGCACAGAGGTGCCATTCTGTCGATAGCGAACACAATTGGAGATTGCGATGTCGGTGCGGATGGCGGTTACCGGTTCTATGATGTTCCTGGCCTGCCTCCTGGGCAATCCGGCGAAGCTGTCGCTGCTGCCCGACGCCGCGCGGGCCGCGGGCCCCATGCGGCTGGTCTGCTCAAGCACCAACTACCGCTACTCTTATTGCGGGATCGACACGCGTGGGGGTGTGCAATTGACCAACCGGCTGTCGAAGTCGCGCTGCCAGTTCGGAACGAGCTGGGGCTATGATGGCGGCGGCATCTGGGTCGACAAGGGTTGCTCGGCGCAATTCCAGGTCGCCGGTTCCGGCGGCCGCAAGCCGTCTCCGGGCGATGCCGCGGCGGCGATCATCGTCGGTGGAATTGTCGGCGCGATCCTCGACAACAATGACAGGCACGGCCGCCATTCCGACAATTACTATCCGAGGCCGAAGCCGCCCCGCGACGATCCATGGATCGACCCGACGCCGCAATTCGACAGGGACGGCAATCCCAATTTCGACACCCATGGCCGCTACCAGGGATGTCACGGGGTTGGTTGCAGGGTGGACAATCCCGATGAGATGGGGGACGCGCCGCCTGAGCCGGGCCAAACCACTTTCGATAGTTCGGACTATTGATCGCGCCGGGCAAAGGCGTCCCGCTCTGAGACTGATTCGGGAACTGATACGGGCGGCGCGCCTTGGTGCTTATCCCGATCCATGTCGTTGTCCCGAAGCCGCTGCGGACTTCCGCGTGGCATGCATCAGGTCCGCGTACTGAAAGCCTAACCTTACCGGCTGCCGCCTATCGGGGAATCACGGTCCTGCAAAGGACGATGTTGGAATGGCCTTCGGGCCACCCGGCGAATTCGGCCATGCGTTCGAAGCCGGCTTCCTGGTACAGGCCGGGCGCCTGGAAATCGTGTGTCGAAACCCAAATCCGCAGCAAGCCGCGCGCGGCGGCCTCCGCGACAAAGGCATCGAGCAGCTTCCTGCCGTGGCCAAGGCCCCGATAGGCTTCGTCGACCCACAGCAGCTTGAGCTCGGCGCTGCCGGCCCAGGAGTAGCCGGCGGCGATTCCGACGGCGAGCCCTTCGTCATCCCGCAAGGCAAAGATGAGGGCGCGGTCGTCGTTGTGACCGGTCAGCCGCCGGTTATCGTCATGCAGACGCTCCTCGATGGCATCAAGCTCGGCGGCCGGCAGATCGTGCTCGGCCCGCAGGCGAGGGGCCATCAAATCCCACCATACCAATCGTAGCCGTTATCTTCCCAGTAGCCGCCGCGGCCGCCACCGACATTGGCGAAACTGTCGACCAGCTCGATCTTGTAGATGTATTTCGGCATCTTGTAGCCGAGCTGGCGCTCGACGCGCACACGCAGCGGCGCGCCGTTTTCCACGGGCAGCGGTTTACCGTTCAGGCCATAAGCCAGAATCGTCTGCGGATGGCGGGCGTCGATCAGGTCGATGGTGCCGTAATATTTGATGTTGCCGGACAGGCTTTGCTCGATCGTGTCGAGGCAGTGGAACATGACGTAGCGGGCCTGCGGCTTGACCATCGCCTGGTCCAGCACCAGGGACAGCGGCGTGCCGGTCCATTTGGCGATGCAGCTCCAGCCTTCGACGCAGTCATGGCGGGTGATCTGGGTGCGGCTCGGCATGTTCTGGAGCTGCTCGCGGGTCAGCGACAGCGGCTTCTCGACAAGGCCGGTGACTTCAAGGCGCCAGTCGGCGAAATTGTTGGCGAGCAGACCCTTGTAAGTATCGTCGTCAGGCGCGGTAACGCCGTTCGGCCGCTGCGGCTGACGGATATCGGCCTCGGTGAATTCCGGCGCCAGCGCGTCGCGTCCGGCGAGAAGGCGCTGCGCGCGGTAGGTCAGGCCGTTGGCGTTCTCAAGGAAGCCGCGCAGGCCGCCGCCGATGCCGAGGCCGCTATCGAAGGCATCGCAGCCGGATAACGCGATGCCGGACAGGCCGAGGCTGCCGGCAGTGAGGAACTTCCTGCGGCTGATCTGGAATTTGGCCATGTCAGGCGCTCCTCTCGGTCGACTGTTCGTGCTTCGTGGGCGGGTCGGTGCGGTACCAGCCGGTGATGATCGAGCGCAACTCGTTGATCGGGCCGGCGGCAAGGATCATCAGGATGTGGATCACGAAGAAAAGGACGAGCAGCACCATGATGGCAAAATGGATGGTGCGCGCGGTCTGCCGGCCGCCGAGGATTTCGTTGAGCCAGGGCAGCACCGAATCCATGCTCGGCGACATGGCCAGCCCGGTGACGATCATCAGCGGCAGGGCCACGAACAGCACGCCGCCATAAGCCATCTTCTGCAGTGTGTTGTATTCGCGCGTGTGGTGGAATTTCAGCTTCGCATGATCGACGATGTCGCGCGGCAGCTTGCGCAGATCCGAGAGGCGCGGGGCGAGATCGCGGCGGATATGGCCGTTGATCAGGCCGGCGACCAGCCAGATGAGCAACGTCGTGGTCAGGATCCAGGCGAAGAAGAAATGCACGACGCGGGCAGTGCCGAGATCGTAATAGGAAGGGATGGTCGCCCAGGCCGGAAAGGCCCGTTGCGTCTCTTGCCCCGGCGGGCCCGACCAGCCGAGCACGCCGGTGGTGTCGAAGCGGTGGCCAAGGATCGCGGTGAAACCGCGCGGGCCATTGGCGGTGTTCTCGGCGCCGATCTGGAGAATGGTGTTGTTGAACTCGAAGCCGGACTGCTTGCCAAGATAAAGCTGCGGCCGAGCGTTGAAGATCTGCAGGCCGGACAGCAGCATGAAGAACAGCGAGAAAGCCCACAGCCAGTGGGTCAACCGCGTCCAGCGCGATTGCCGGTAGATGAGGGTCGTGTCCTTGCCGCCCGCCTCGCGGGCGGATTGGTTGTTGGCAACAGCGTCCATCTTGCCTCCGGCCGCCACCTCATGGAAGCGGCTTCTCAGGTCATTGTCTTCCCCTCAATACGTCGCCGCACAAGGCAATGTTTCATGCGATCACGGATTTATTACGAAGCGCCCAGGCTGACCGCGAGATTGACAGCCGCGGCGACGATCACCGTGTTGAAGAAGAACGAAAGGGTTGAGTGAAGGAGCACGACGCGGCGCATATGCGTCGTGGTGATGCCGGTATCGGCGGTTTGCG
>JAFKFE010000230.1 GCA_017308345.1 Alphaproteobacteria bacterium
AAGACCGGGAAGAAGGGCGGCGGCGTGCCATGCGGCCCGGCAGTCAGACCCTGGCTGTGGGCGACGGCAAGCTTGTCGTAGACCCAGCGATGGCGCGGATTCCAGGCCCAGGCGTCGCTGTCCTCGGTGGGGATGAAGACATCCGCGGGGCAAGCCACGTCCGCGAAATATTGTAACCGCCAAGGGTCGGCTTCGCAGATCGGCATTTGGGATAGCGGGAAAGGTTCGCAGGGGCGGACGGAGTCGTGTTCGCCAGGACGATCCTATAGCATGCGCCACCGGGCCGCGGTGAGACGCGGCCTTTTCTGCCGCTGCCCGAGATGCGGCGAAGGCAAGCTGTTCTCGGGTTTCCTCACCGTCGGCAAGCGCTGCTACAATTGCGGCCTCGACTATTCCTTCGCCGATGCCGGGGACGGGCCGGCGGTATTCGTCATCCTGATCATCGGCTTCGTGGTCGTCGGCCTCGCGCTGTGGATGGAGGTGGCGCTCAACCCGCCGCTCTGGCTGCACTTCATCTTGTAGATACCGCTGGCGCGTGTGCTCTGCCTGACGGCGCTGCGCCTGATCAAGGGCGTGCTGATCACCTTGCAGTACTCGAAGAAGGCCTCCGAAGGCAGGCTGGAATCCAAGGAATGACCGAGACGACAGGTTCGGCTGCCGGCCGTTCGCGGCCGCGCTCGGCGTTGCTGCTCGGTCTCGGCCTGGTCCTGTTCGCGATGCTGGTCGGGCTCGGCACCTGGCAGGTCCAGCGCCTGCACTGGAAGGAGGGCCTGCTCGCGACCATCGACAGGCGCACCCATTCGGCACCTCTGGCGCTGGCCGACGTCGAGAAGGAATTCGCCGCTTCCCATGATGTCGATTACACCCCGGTGACGGTGACAGGCACCTTCCTGCACCAGGGCGAGCGACATTTCTTTTCGACCTGGGAAGGGGAGAGCGGCTTCAATGTCTACACGCCGTTGCGGCTCGATGACGGCCGTTTCGTGCTCGTCAACCGCGGCTTCGTCCCTTATGACCTCAAGGATCCGGCGAAGCGCCAGCAGGGCGAAACTGCCGGCAAGGTGACGGTCACTGGGCTCGCCCGCAATCCGCTGCCCGCAAAGCCGTCGATGATGCTTCCCGACAATGATGTCGCCAAGAACATCTTCTACTGGAAGGACCGCGACGTCATGGCGGCGACCGCTGGCCTGCCCACCGGCTTCGTGCTGGTGCCGTTCTTCATCGACGCCGACAAGACGCCGAACCCCGGCGGCCTGCCGGTCGGTGGCGTCACCATCATCGATCTGCCGAACAATCACCTGCAATATGCGGTGACCTGGTACGGGCTGGCCGCCGCTCTTGCCGCCGTGTTGATCCTCAGGCTTCGCCGCCCGGCGAAGGAAGCGTGAAGCCGGTCGCTCTTGACAGGGCGGGGGCATGCACCTCATTTCGCCTTCAGCAATTCCAGGAAAAGTGTGAGCGGTTTTCCGTCTGGAATTGCGCCAAGACAAAGAGATGGATTCCGACTGAACCGGCCCGTTTTCATGACTGAGAAAAAGCCCCCGCTGACGATCATGCTCTGCCAGCCACGCGGCTTCTGCGCCGGCGTCGACCGTGCCATCCAGATCGTCGTCCTGGCGCTGAAGAAATACGGCGCGCCGGTCTATGTCCGCCACGAGATCGTTCACAACCGCTATGTCGTCGAGGGGCTGCAGAGCCTGGGCGCGGTCTTCATCGAGGAACTGTCCGAGATCCCGCCGGAGCATCGCCAGTCGCCCGTGGTCTTTTCCGCGCATGGCGTGCCGAAGTCGGTGCCGGCGGATGCCGAGGCGCGCAATCTCTTCTACCTCGATGCCACTTGCCCGCTCGTCTCCAAGGTGCACAAGCAGGCGATGCGCCACCAGCGCCTCGGTCGCCACGTGCTCCTGATCGGCCATGCCGGCCACCCGGAAGTGATCGGCACGATGGGCCAGTTGCCGGAAGGCGCCGTGACCCTGATCGAGACCGAGGCCGACGCGGCGCGCTTCGTGCCTGTCGACGCTTCGGCGCTCGGCTTCGTCACCCAGACAACCTTGTCGGTCGAGGACACCGCCGGCATCATCCGGGCGCTCCAGGAGCGGTTTCCCGAACTGCACGCGGCGGCGGCCGAATCGATCTGCTACGCCACCACCAACCGCCAGGAAGCGGTGAAGGAAACGGCTCCCGGCGCCGATCTTTTCCTCATCGTCGGCGCTCCCAATTCGTCCAACTCGCGTCGCCTTGTCGAAGTGGCGGAGCGCGCGGGCGCCGCGATGTCGCTTCTCGTGCAGCGCGCCGCCGAGATTCCGTGGGATGAGATCGCCGGGATTTCGACGCTTGGCCTGTCGGCCGGCGCCTCGGCGCCTGAGATCATCGTCGACGAGATCATCGACGCGTTCCGGCAGCGCTTCGACGTCACCATCGACCTGGCCATCACGGCCACGGAAACGGAGGATTTTCCGGTGATGCGGGTACTGCGCGATGTCGAACTGACGGCGGCCGACATGGCCTTCGTCAACGGAGCGGCGTGAAACCGGATGGCCGTCTACACCGACGTCAACGAAGGCGAGCTGACCGCATTCCTCAAAGCCTATCCGGTGGGAGAACTGCTCTCCTACAAGGGCATCGCCGAAGGCACCGAGAATTCCAACTTCCTGGTCCACGCCTCGACCGGCTCCTACATCCTGACGCTTTACGAGAAGCGCGTCGACAAGGCGGACCTGCCGTTCTTTCTCGGCCTGATGGGCCATCTCGCCAGGAAGGGCATTTCCTGTCCGCTGCCGGTCACCGCGCATGACGGCACCGTCATCGGCACGCTTGCCGGCCGGCCGGCCGTCATCATCACCTTCCTCGAAGGCCTGTCGCTCAGGCGGCCGACCGCCGCGCATTGCGCGGAAGTCGGCAAGGCGCTCGCCAGCCTCCATATCGCCGGCCAGGATTTTCAGATGACACGGCCGAACGCGCTGGCGATCGATGGCTGGCGCAAGCTCTGGGCGGCCTCGCGCGACCGCGCCGACGAGGTCGAGCGGGGCCTGGCGGCCGAGGTCGACGCCGACTTCGCCGATTTCGAGCGCAACTGGCCGAAGGGCCTGCCGCAAGGCATCATCCATGCCGACCTGTTCCCGGACAATGTCTTCTTCCTCGGCGAGAAACTGTCGGGGCTGATCGACTTCTATTTCGCCTGTGACGACCTTTACGCCTACGACGTCGCCACCTGCCTCAACGCCTGGTGCTTCGAGAAGGATTTTTCCTTCAACCTGACCAAAGGGGCGGCGCTGCTCGCCGGCTATCAGTCGGTGCGGCCGCTCGGGAGCGACGAGAAGGCGGCGCTGCCTATTCTGGCGCGCGGCTCGGCGCTGCGCTTCATGCTGACGAGGCTCTATGACTGGCTGACCATTCCTGACGGCGGACTGGTGATGAAGCGCGATCCGACCGAATATATCCGCCGCATGCGCTTCCACCGCGCCATCAGGTCGCCATCCGAATACGGGCTCAAATGAACAAGCAAGTTGAAATCTTCACCGACGGGGCCTGTTCGGGCAATCCCGGCCCCGGTGGCTGGGGCGCCATATTGCGCTTCAACGGCAAGACCAAGGAATTGTCGGGCGGCGAGGCCGAGACGACCAACAACCGCATGGAACTGCTCGCCGCCATCACCGCGCTCAACGCGTTGAAGGAGCCGTGCACCGTCGAGCTGCACACCGACAGCAAATATGTCATGGACGGCATCTCCAAATGGATCCATGGCTGGAAGAAGAACGGCTGGAAGACCGCCGACAAGAAGCCGGTCAAGAACGGCGAGTTGTGGCAGGCGCTGGACGAAGCCAACCGCCGCCACAAGGTGATCTGGAACTGGGTCAAGGGCCATGCCGGCCACCCGGAGAACGAGCGTGCCGACGAATTGGCGCGCGAAGGCATGGCGCCGTTCAAGAAGGGGCCGACGCGGCCCGCACCGATTGCGGCCGCGCCAAAGCAGGAAGGCGCCCCGGCAAGGAAACCCGCGCCCAGACGTTCGACCCAGAGCTATTAAGAGATTGACGGCTTCCCGCGATCAGCGGATCAGCAGCGCCGTCGAGAACATGCCGAGCGCGAACACAGTGTGCGCCACGAGGTTGAGCGCGCGCACCTTCATCGGATTGGGGACCTTGGATGCCGCCCAGCCGGCGCCCATGCCCGGCGCCAGCAGGAACCAGCCGGCGCCGACCGTGACGATGCCGAGGATGAAGGCCGGCAGGAAAGTCGGCGCCGCCAGCCAGCCCGCGCCCGCGAGCACCACCAGGATCACGCCGTAGAGGATGCCGACCAGATAGTGGAAGGCCCAGCCGAGCGCCTTTTCATGCGCATAGGGCGCGGCCTTGCCGATATCGTCGTGGAAGACTTTTTCCGGCAGATGCCGGACCCACCGTCCGACCATGCCCCAATTGGGCAAGGGATGGCCGATCGCCTTGTTGAGGATGATCGCCCAGATATCCATGAACACCGTGGCGCCGATGCCGATCGCCACCGCGCGCCAGACGATGTCGAGCATCAGAGCATGATCCTGAACCGGAGGTCAGCGCACGCAAAAAGTGGGAACGGGTTTTCGGACAAGATCATGCTCCAGCAAAGAGTTAGATCAGGATGGCGGGTCGACGAAACGTCATCCTGATCTAAAGCTGCTCGAGGATTTTTGCCGCGCCGCTCTCGTTGACGCCAGGCTTTGTCTCGACATTGAGCGCGGTGACCTTGCCGTCGTCGACGATCATCGAAAACCGCTTGGAGCGCAGGCCCATGCCGGCCGCGGAAAGATCGTTGTCGAGTCCCACGGCCTTGGCGAAGTCACCGCTGCCATCGGCAAGATAGAGGATCTTGCCTTCGCCGCCCGAGAAGCGCGCCCAGGCGCCCATGACATGCACGTCGTTGACCGAGACGACGGCGATCGTGTCGACGCCGCGCGCCAGGATGGCGTCATGGTTTTCGAGATAGCCCGGCAAATGGTTGTTGCTGCAGGTCGGCGTGAAGGCGCCGGGAACACCGAACAGCACCACCTTCTTGCCGGCGAAGATCTCGTTGCCCTTTATATCCTTCGCGCCATCGGCGGTCATCGTCTTGAAGGTCACGTCGGGCAGTTTTTCGCCAACCGAAATGGTCATGGGAGCCTCGCTTGGGGGAGATGGGAAGGACTGAAACCTTCGATATCTGACTGCGCGGCGGCCAGCAACCTCTCACAGCAAGTCCAGGAAAAGGCCGCGCCGGTTTTCCGTCATGAATCGCGGCTCAAAGAGCAATTCCAGGAAAAATTGCACGGCGGTTTTCCTCCCGGCTCGAGGAGAAGCTGGATCAAGGGAAAGGCAGCAGCCCGTCCACTGAACCCTCGGCGCTGGTCAGCGTATAGTATAGCCCGCCATCGGTCGGCGTCGCCGACGGCCGGTCGAGGATCGGCACGGTGAAGACGAGCTTGCCGTCCTTCTCGCTGCGCACCGGCGCGCCGAACATATAGTCGCGCTCGCCGGCGATGAAGAAGTCGACCGACTCCGGATCGCCGTGCGATTGTGCCTGGACGACAAGGGTCTCGTGGTCGCCCGGGAGCACGCTGATGCCGAAATCGGACCGGGCTGGAGAGGGTAGCGTCGCAAGCGCGGTTTTCACCAATGCCGCGTCCGTCGCGTTGTCGGGATCGGAACCAGGATCGACGCTGAGCTTGGTCTGCACTGGAATGCAGATCGTCTCGCAGATGCCGAGGAAGATGTTGGCATCGATGGACGCCGGCTGACCGGGCGCCGAGAGCGTGAAGGTCACCGGCAGCGACACCGGGCGATCGTAGCCGGCCCATTTGCCGTAGCCGTCGTCATGCCGCCGAGGCGGCGGGAACGACAACTGGGCGTCCGCGATATTGGTGCTGCCCGATATGTCGAGTTGCGGCGGCACGCCGGCGTCACCCGGGTCGCGCCAATAGGTCTTCCAGCCCGGCTTCAGCGCGATGTCGAGCACGCCGTGGAGCTTGCCGGCCTCGTCGGGCTTGCCGGTGGTCACCAGCCGCACCTTGCCGCCCTCGCTGTTGTACCAGATCGATGAGGAGGCCTCGGCCGGGAGGCCGGTAGCCCACCCGAAAACGACGCCGAGAACCATTATCTTCATGTATCGCATGGCGGTGATTTGACCGTCCGTTCTTGGCCGCGCAATGACTTCGTCACTCACCCGGTATCATATTTGCGTTACATCGGGGACCGGCACCATCTTTTCGGCGCTGTCGAAACGCGTTACGCTCAGCCCATGGATTTGCTGCGCCACAAGAAGGCGGCCGCCGGACGCGGCTTCCTCGACGACCAGTTCCTGATTGCCATGCCTGGCATGAAGGACGACCGCTTCGCGCGCTCCGTCATCTACATCTGCGCCCACAGCGACGAGGGCGCGATGGGCCTGATCATCAACCAGACGCAGCAGATGCTGTTTCCGGACCTGCTTGTGCAGCTCGGCATCATGAACGAGCAGGAGGCGATCCGCCTGCCGGCGCATACGCGCGATTTCGTCGTGCGCAATGGCGGGCCGGTCGACCGCAGCCGCGGCTTCGTGCTGCATTCCGGCGACTATCGCGTGGAATCCTCGCTCAACGTCTCCGATGACATCTGCCTGACCGCAACCGTCGACATCCTGCGCGCCATCTCCACCGGTCGCGGCCCGCGCCATGCGCTGATGGCGCTCGGCTATTCCGGCTGGGGCGCCGGCCAGCTCGAAAGCGAGATCGCCGAGAATGGCTGGCTCACCTGCCCGGCGACGCAGGAACTTCTCTTCGACACCGACATCGAGCGCAAATACGACCGTATCCTCGCCTCGATCGGCATCGACCTCGCGCATTTGAGCGCTGCCGCGGGGCATGCTTGACGCTCGCGATTAGCGCGAACGCCCGCGACTTCGTCATCCTAGGGCGAAGCAGGAGCGTAGCTCCGTCGCGAAGACCCTAGGATCCATTCCGTTACATCGACCATAGGTGCGGCGGTGCAGAATTCTGAACCGTTTTCAAGGCCTTGGCGTCACGGCATGGATCCTAGGGTCTGCGCCGCGTCGCTGCGCTCCTTGCTCCGCCCTAGGATGACGAACCGAGAGGGCGCGCCAATCGCCGAAGCGATGGCCTCTAAGCCTGGGTCAGCGGATACTGCTCCCTCAGCGTCTTCAGCACCTGGTCGCCCGGCATCGGCGCGCCGAACATGAAGCTCTGGACATATTCGCAGCCCATCTGGCGCAGCTCCAGCGCGTCGCTTTCGTCCGAAATGCCTTCGGCCACCACCGACAGTCCAAGCTCATGCGCCATGTTGACCATGGATTTGAGCAGCACGGCGCGCTTCGGCGTCGCGTCGTCGACGAAGCTCTTGTCGATCTTGATCGTGTCGAAGGGGAAGCGCGTCAGGTAGGAGAGCGAGGAATAGCCGGTGCCGAAATCGTCGAGCG
>JAFKFE010000231.1 GCA_017308345.1 Alphaproteobacteria bacterium
GAGGCGCAGCGCCAGATCGCGGAAAACCCGGATGACGCGCAGGCGGCGACCGAATATGACCGGCTGCGCCTTTATGCGATCAAGCGGCAGCGCGACACGCTGGAGGAATTGCGCCGCAACGGCACGATCGGCGACGAGGCCTATCACCGGCTGGAAGAAGAGATCGACTGGTCGGAACTGGCGGCGTCGCCTGCGGGGAGCTACCAGCCGCTGACGACCTATTAGGCCTGTTCTCCGGCCGCCGGCTGGACCATTTCGCCTGCCTGTGCGGCACATTGCAACGCCACCGGTGGCACGTTACTGCGATCGTCGGAAGTGAGCCGGTTAATCAATGAAGCTGATCAGCTACAACATCCAGTATGGCTATGGCGGCGACGGACGCTACGATCTGAGCCGCGCCGCCAGGCTGGTGGACGGCGCCGACATCATCGCGCTGCAGGAAGTCGAGCGGCATTGGCGGCGCACCAATGAAGACGACCAGCCCGAGATCCTGTCCAGCTTGCTCCCCGACTATTACTGGGCCTATGGCCCCGCCTTCGACATGGACGCCAGCGAGAAGCGCGACGGCCGCGTCGTGAACCGCAGGCGGCAGTTCGGCACGATGGTGCTGTCGAGGCTGCCGATCGTCTGGTCGCGCCTGCACACGCTGCCGCTGCGCCGCACGCTGAGACCGCTCAACACCCGCAACGCGGCGCTGGAATGCATGATCCGCACGCCGGCGGGACCGGTGCGGGTGCTCTCGCTGCATCTTGCCCATATCGCGGCCGAGGAGCGGCTGGAGCAGATCGACTATCTCATTGCCGAGCATCGCCGCGCGCCATCCGACGGCGGACCCTGGAGCGGCGCCGATGACGAGCCGCAGCGCAACTGGAGCAACGGCCAGGCGGAGCCCGAAAACCCGCTGGCGGCGATCTGGCTTGGCGATTTCAACATGGAGCCGGGCAGCGCCGAATACCGGCGTATTACCGGCGGCATGCCGTATCATCCCGGCGCCGCTTATATCGACGGGTTCGTCGATGCCGCCGCCGTCGCCAGCGAGCCCGGGCCGGATTTCCACACGCATGAAAAGATTCTCGACGGCAGGCTGGCGAAACGCCGGCTCGACCATTGCTTCGTCGGCGGCGTGCTGGCCGGACGTGTGCGCTCGGTCGGCGCCGACATCGGCGAGGTGGCTTCGGACCATTTCCCGCTGAGGGTCGACATCGACCTGGAAACGCCTGGCATCGCCTCAAGTGTGGCGGGCGGGTGAGGCGGGCATGACGCTGTTCGTCTTCCTGGCCGTGCTCTCGGCGGCCGCCATGCACGCGATCTGGAACGCGCTGGTCAAGGTGCATCTCGACCGCTTCCTGTCGATCACGCTGATGACGCTCGGCATGGGCGCCGCGGCACTTGTGGCGCTGCCCTTCGTCGAAGTGCCGAAGGCCGAGGTCTGGCCGTTCATCCTCGCCTCGGTCTTCTTCCACATGGGCTACCGGACATTCCTGATCGGCGCCTACAAGGCCGGCGATTTCGCCCAGACCTATCCGTTGGCGCGCGGCACCGCGCCCCTGCTCTCGGCGCTCGGCGGCATCGTGTTGGTCGGGGAGGTGCCTGCGCCGCTCGCCATCGTTGGCATCGTGCTGTTGTCGATCGGCACGCTGGTCATGTCGTTTCGCGGCGGCGCGCATCTGGAAAAGCTCAATCTGCGCGCGGTCGGCTTCGCGCTCGGCACGTCGATCTTCATTGCCAGCTATACGCTGTCCGACGGCAGCGGCGCGCGGCTGGCGGCGACCGCGACGAGCTACGCCGCCTGGCTGTTCGTCTGCGATGCGACATGGGCGCTGGTGCTGTGCGTCGCCTTTCGCGGGCCACGGTCGCTGCCTGTGCTGGCGCGCGACTGGAAGGCCGGGCTGTTCACCGGCATGCTCAGCGGCGCCGCCTACTGGATCGTCATGTGGGCGATGACCAAGGCGCCGATCGCCTCGGTCGCTTCGCTGCGCGAGACCTCGATCCTGTTCGCCATGCTGATCTCGGTGCTGGCGCTGGGCGAGAAGATGACGGCCTGGCGCGCCACGGCGGCGCTCGGCATCGTCGCGGGCGTCGTCGCATTGCGTCTGGGGTAGCTTCTCAGCCGGTCAGCCGAGAATTTCAAGATCGATGACCATCAGCCCATCGGTGCCGCCTTCGAGGGCGGCGACCAGGCGGGCGCCGGCGCGCTGATGCGCCTCGTGCACCAGATAGGCGTCGCGGGCGGCGGCGTCGCGGAAATCGATGGTGAAGCCGTGGCCGAAGCCGCGTGCAAACGGCTCGGGACTGACATTGGCGCTGAATTGCACCTTGCCCATGCCGTCGATGACGGCGCGCAGCGCTTCGAGATCGGCGTGAATCGCCGCCCGTTCGATTTCAGGAACGTCGTCGCGAAAGCGGACAAAGACGCAATGCCGGATCATCATTCTTGCCTCATGCCGCCTGATTGCCCTTGAACACGGCCGGCGGCAGCGGCTCGCGGCCGAGGATGAGGTCGGCGCCCTTTTCACCGACCATGATGGTCGGCGCATTGGTGTTGGAGGAGGGGACGCGCGGCATCACCGAGGCGTCGCAGACGCGCAAGCCCTCAATGCCGCGCAGCCTCAAATCGGGAGTCACCACGGCCATCGCATCATGGCCCATGCGGCAGGTGCCGACAGGGTGGTGGTCGGTCTTGGAGGTGCGGCAGGCATAGTCGAAGAGATCGGCGTCGCTCTGCAGGTTCGGCCCTGGCAGCACCTCGAGCAGCACGAAAGGCCGCAGCGCCTTCTGCCGCATGATCTCGCGCGCCAGCCTCAGCCCCCTGATCGACATGTCGCGATCGTAGGGGTCGGACCAGTAGTTCGGATCGATCAGCGGGTGGTCAGCGGGGTCGGCGCTCTTCAGCCGCACCGTGCCGCGCGAGCGTGGGCGCAGAAAGGCGGAGTTCAGCGTCACGCCCGGGTTCTTCAGTTTTTCCACGCCGGCCTCGATGCCGGAGCCGAGGCCAAGATGGAATTGGATGTCGGGCGAGGCGGCGGTCGGGTCGGCGTACCAGAAACCGCCCGTCTCGAAGAGGCTGGAGGCGACCGGTCCGTTCTTGAAAAGGACGTACTGCAGGCCGGCCCACAGCGTGCGGTGCAGCTTGGCGTAGTTGTCGTAGGTGTAGTCGCCGGTGCATTCGGCAATGACGAACAGGTCGAGATGGTCCTGCATGTTGGAGCCGACGCCTGGCAGGTCAAGGACCGGTGTCACGCCGACCGACTTCAGATGATCGGCCGGGCCGATACCCGATTGCATGAGGAGCTTCGGTGAGCCGATGGCGCCGGAGGAGACGATCACCTCGCGCTCGGCGCGCAGGAGAGACTTTTCACCGCCGGGCTTGTCGACGATTTCGACGCCGATGGCACGGCCCTTCTCGACGACGACGCGGGTGACCAGCACGTCGGTCTTGACCGCCAGGTTCCCGCGGGCGCGGATCGGCTTCAGATAGGCGACCGAGGCTGATGAGCGCCGCGCATTCTTCTGGGTGAGCTGATAGTAGCCGACGCCTTCCTGGCTCGCGCCATTGAAGTCCGGATTGAAGGGTATGCCCATTTCCTGGCCGGCGCGGAAATAGGCCTCGCAGATGGGCAGCGGCGAGATCGGGTTGGAGACGCCGAGCGGGCCCTGGTCGCCGTGGAAATCGTTGGCGAAACGCTGGTTGTTCTCGGCGCGCTTGAAATAGGGCAGCACGTCTCGATAGCCCCAGCCGGTGAGCCCCTCTTCCTTCTCCCAGGCGTCGTAGTCGCGGGCGTTGCCACGCGTGTAGATCTGCGCGTTGATCGACGAGCCGCCGCCGACCACCTTGGCCTGCGTGTACCAGAAGACGCGGTCCTTCATGTTCTTCTGCGGCACGGTCGACCAGCCCCAGGAGGCGATGCCCTTGGTCATCTTGGCGAAGCCCGCCGGCATGTGGATATAGGGATGCCAGTCCTTGCCGCCGGCTTCCAGCAGCAGCACCGAATTCTCCGGATCCTCGCTCAGCCGGTTGGCGAGAACACAGCCGGCAGGACCGGCGCCAACGATGATGTAGTCAGCCATGGTTCCTCACAAGCGTGGCACGGAGAGCGCGCCGTCGACATCGATGACCGATCCGGTCGAAAAGCCGAACTTGCCGGACGCCAGCGCCGCCACCACGGCGCCGATGTCGCCGGCTTCTCCCCAGCGTCTGGCGGGCACCAGGCCGCCTTCGATCAGCGCGTCGTATTTGGCGGAGACACCCGCCGTCATGTCGGTTCGGATGATGCCCGGCCGCACCTCGAACACGCCGATCCCTTCGGCGGCGAGCCGAAGCGCCAGGTTCTTCACCCACATCGAAAGGCCCGCCTTGGAAATGCAGTAGTCGGCGCGTTCCGGCGAAGCCATCGCCGCGCTGACCGAGGTGATGGTGATGATCGATCTAGCTGAGCCAATCGGTTTCGAGAGCATCGCATTGGCGACTGCCTGGCTGAGGAACACGGTGCCGCGCAGGTTGATGTTCAGCGCACGGTCGAAATTCTCCGGCTTCAAGTCCAGAAGATCGCCGCGCACCACAGCGCCGACGCCGGCATTGTTGACGAGGCAGGCGATGCGGCCGAAGGCGCCCATCGCCGCTTCGACCAGTTTCGAATGGCCGGCGAGATCGGCGATGTCGCATTGGGCGTAAGCGAACTTTGCGCCGCGTGCCGCGATATTGTCGGCGAGGCCTTCGGCAGGCTTCTCAGCAAGATCGGCAACGAGAATGTCGAAGCCGGCATCGGCCAGAGCTTCGGCGCAGGCCAGCCCGATGCCGCGCGCGCCGCCGGTGACGATGGCTGCCGGGCGGGTCATGCGGCAAGCTCCGTCCTGCGCAGGTAGTCGGCCACGCGCAGCGCTTGCGCGGCAATCGACAGCGCCGGATTGACCGCGGCGGATGTCGGCAGGAAGCCGCCGTCGACGACGAACAGGTTCCGGTGGTCCCAGGCGCGGCAGAAGGTGTCGAGCGGCGAGGTGGCCGGGTCGTTGCCCATCTTCACCGTGCCGCATTGATGCGAGGGCGTGCGCTTGTCGAAGGGGCGCGACAGCACGATCGGATAACCGCAGGCGCGAAGGTTCTCGCGCATCACCTTGGTCAGGCCTTCCAGCGACCGCATGTTGGAGCGCCGCCACTGCATGACGATCTCCTTGCCGTCGACCAAGATGCGGCTTTCGGGATCGGGCAGGTCCTCGCACATCAGGTACCAGTCGACGGCATGGCCGGCCATGTAGTCGAGCGCGAATTTCGGCATCGACTTCACATTGGCCTTCAGCATGTTGCCGTCGATCTTGCCGAGCAGCTGCACATTGCCGAGCGGCTTGCCGCCCTTGCCGTCGGACAGGTAGTAGTCGTTGAGCATCAGCGTCTTCTGGTAGACGCTGTCGTTGCGGCGGCGCGGATCAATCGCCAGCATGGCGCTCGAATTGTGGTTCATGAAATTGCGGCCGACCTGGTCGGAGCTGTTGGCGAGGCCTTTGCCACCTTTCTTGCTGGTATTGGGGGAGGGTGAACGCAGCAGGATGGCGGCCGAATTGATCGCGCCGGCAGACAGGATCACCAGCTTCGGCGACAGCGTCTTCTGCGCGCCGTTCTGGGTGTAGTGGATGGCGGCGATCGTCTTGCCGTCCGGCGAGGTCTCCAGCCAGTCGACATGGGCGCCGGTTTCGAGGCGGATGTCAGGGTCCTTCAGCGCTTCGGTCAGCGGACCGGTCTGGGCGTCGATCTTGCCCTGGCCGGTATTGGGAAACGCGTCCCAGCCCGTCCTGCCTTCCTTCAACCAGGTCTCGATGTCGACGCCGAGCGGAAGCGATGCGGGATGCAGGCCGAGGCCTCTCAGCTCGGCGCGGGCGCGCGCGATCGGCGGCTCGTCCGGCACCGGCTTGAAGGCGTAGGGGATCGAGTGAAACGGCTCCGTCGGGTCCTCGCCGAGCGCGCCGCGCACGCGAAACAACTGCTCGGCCCTGGAGTACCAGGGCTCGAACTCGTCATAGGAAAACGGCCAGGCGGGCGAGACGCCGCCGAAATGCTCGAGCTCGGAGAAATCCTCCTTGCGGTAGCGGATGAGCACCGCGCCGAAGAATTTCGAATTGCCGCCGACATAGTAGTAATTGCCGGGGTTGAAGGCCGCTCCCCCGGCCTCGCGCCACATCTCCCTGGGCCGGTAATGCTCGTCGATGAAGATGGATCGCGTCGAGCGCGCATGCGGCGTCGCCGGCAACGGCTCGCCGCGCTCCAGGATCAGGATCGAGGCGCCGCCGCCGGCCAAGCCGGAGGCGATCGTGGCGCCGCCGATGCCGGAGCCGATGATGACGATATCCGGGTTTGCCATGGTTTTCTAAAGGATGCGCTTCTCGGTAGCCGGGTCGAAGAACACCGCCTTGCTGAGGTTGAAAGCCAAAGGCGTGCTGGTGCCGGGCTGGATCCTGGCATCGGCCCTCAGCCGCGCCACCACACCCTTGCCGCCGAGATTGGTGACGGCGAAGGTGTCCGATCCCGCCGGCTCGACCACTTCGATGTGGCAATCGGCGGTGGCGATGCTGGCGTTGCGCTCTGCGCCTTCCGGATCGGTCAGCGCTTCGGGGCGGACGCCGAAGATCACCTGCTTGTCCTTGAAGGCCGCAAGGCCGGCCGGCGCGCCAGGCACCGCCAGCGTGATCGGCTGGCGGGCTTCGCGGTCCAGCACCACGGAGAGCCCGCTGCCGTTGCCGTCGATCTTGGCCGGTATCAGGTTCATCGCCGGCGAGCCCATGAAGTCGGCGACGAAGACGTTGGTCGGGTTGTTGTAGATCTCGGCCGGCGTGCCGAATTGCTGCACCTCGCCGTCGCGCATGACCGCGATCTTGGTCGCCAGCGTCATCGCCTCGATCTGGTCGTGGGTGACGTAGACGATGGTCGTGCCGGTGGTCGCATGCAGGCGCTTGATCTCGATGCGCATGTCGACGCGCAGCTTGGCGTCGAGGTTGGACAGCGGCTCGTCGAACAGGAAGAGTTTTGGGTCGCGCACCAGCGCCCGGCCCATGGCGACGCGCTGGCGCTGGCCGCCGGACAACTGGCTCGGCTTGCGGTTTAGCAGGTGGCCGATCTGCAGGATCTTGGCCACCTTGTCGATCGCCGCCTGGCGCTCGGCGGCCGGCACGCCGCGCATCTCCATGCCGAAGGCGATGTTGCCGGCAACCGTCATGTTCGGGTAGAGCGCGTAGCTCTGGAACACCATGGCGATGTCGCGCTTGGAGGGGTGCAGATCGTTGATGGCGCGGCCGTCGACGCGGATCTCGCCCTCGGTGATCTGCTCCAGTCCGGCAATGGTGTTGAGCAGGGTGGACTTGCCGCAGCCGGACGGGCCGACCAGCACCAGGAAGCCGCCTTTTTCGAGCTCGACATTGATGCCC
>JAFKFE010001289.1 GCA_017308345.1 Alphaproteobacteria bacterium
GCGACATCGGCACGTCGTTGACGTCCTTTAGATTGTGCGAGGCTGCGATCGCCACGATGGCGAACGGCGCCACGCAGAACACGAAGCCGGCGAACAGGATGAGATGCGTGAAGAAGTTGAGGATGGGGGTGCGCTCTACCATGGCCCGCCTCAGCGATAATGCACGCGCCGCTCGATGAAGCGGAACTGGACGATGGTCAGCGCGATGATGAGCAGCATCAGGATGATGCTCTGCGCGGCCGCGCCCGAGTAATCGAGGCCTTTGAAGCCGTCGGAATAGATCTTGTAGACCATGAGGTTGGTGGCGTTGGCCGGCCCGCCGGCGGTCATGATGTCGACGATGCCGAAGGAATCCTGGAAGCTTTCGGTGATGTTGATGACCAGCAGGAAGAAGATCGTCGGCGTGATCAGCGGGAACTGGATGTCGCGGAAACGCCTGATGACGCCGGACCCGTCCATCGCCGCCGCCTCGATCAGCGAGCGGGGGATCGCCTGGAAGGCGGCGAGGAAGAAGATGAAATTGTAGCCGACATACTTCCACGAAAAGGCGATGATGACGGAGGCCATCGCGTCGGCGCCGTCGAGGCCCGGGTCCCAGAAGCCCGGCCAGAACTTGTTGACGACGGCCATGAAGCCGGCTTCCGGCGCCAGGATGAAGCGGAAGGCCATCGCCAGCGCCGGAGCGGCGATGCCGTAGGGCCAGATCAGCACGACGCGGTAGAGGCGCGAGCCGGCAAGCTGCCGGTCGGTCAGGGCGGCGAGCACAAGCGCGATGACCATCGCGAGACCCGTGCTCACTCCGGCAAAGACGAGGCTGGCGGTGATGGAGTTCCAGTAGTCGGCATTGGTGAGGATCGAGCGGAAATTGTCGAGCCCGACCCAGATGTTGCCGCCGCCCCAGGGCTGCTGCAGCGTCAGCGACCAGTAGACCGCCTGGCCGGCCGGCCAGTAGAAGAAGGTGAAGATCAGAAGGAGCTGCGGCACCGCGAACAGGATACCGATCGTCCATCTGCCGAAAGTGACGCGCTTTTCCATCGATCCG
>JAFKFE010001290.1 GCA_017308345.1 Alphaproteobacteria bacterium
GATCGCAAACACCACGAGACCGGCGGCGATCAGGCCCGCCATCAATGCGGGATTGTGGGGTAACGCAAGGTTACTAGGGCCGTAGCGCGCATATGCATCTTGGAGAACTGGCCACGCCAACCAGGTGCCCAAAATCCCGGCGGTAAGAACAATGACGGACAACTCCCCTATCTGCGCAAAGGCAAGCGCCTTGCTCGACGCCCCGAGATTGCGGGCGAGGGCGAAGCGGCCAACCATATGGAGCACGTTGCTCGGCAGGTATTTGTAGATTTGCGTCCTTCCGAAAATGGCAAGCGCTGGACCCAATCCAAGCGAGGGTCCGTCAACGGCAACCAGGAACCGGTACCAGGCGATGCCGACAAACTGCAGGATGACGGCATAAGCGGCAGCGCAGCCCAATATGGCGATCAAAAAAAGTGGGGAGATCAGTTGTCGTTGCAGGTCGCCGAAGGAGCGATGGATCGCCAGCCCCACGAAGACCAGCGCCGCGAGACTGACGGCCAGGCCCCCAAGACGAACGATGGACTTAAGCTTGCTGACTTTGGCCTTCTGTGCCGTCTGCATCGTCTCAGTCACAGCGGCAGAGGACCATGGTCCAGGGAAGTGGTTTGCGGACTGTCACAATCTTCAGCGACTTGCCCAGCAGATCGATGAAGGATGCGGATGACCAGTGCTGAATGTGGCCAGGCGTGTTTCCCAAGTCGGAGATATATTTGCCTCTTGCAATGTTAAGTGCGCGCCAGATCGGCTCTCGCGGCACGCTGACAAGAAGGTAGGGGTTGGCGAGCGACTTCAGCACCGCTAGCGCTCGTTCCGTATCGGGAACATGCTCGAGAATCTCGCAGCAGATCACCAGTTCGGCGGAAGCCGCTTCCGGGGTTAGGTCGAAAAGCGAGCGTGTCTCGAACACCGGTTCCAGGCCGCGTTTGGCGCATTGTTCGTTGGCCTCCGAGACGCTGACGGATTCCAGGTCGCTGCCGCGGACGTTCCACCCTCGATCATGAAGGCGCATGGATAGATTTCCTTCGCCGCAGCCGACC
>JAFKFE010001291.1 GCA_017308345.1 Alphaproteobacteria bacterium
GACGAACACCGGCAGGCCCTGGCTGCCCTGCGCGATCAGCGAGCCGTCGACCGCCGAATAGATGCCGTCGGACCGGTCATTGGCTTCCGCGATGACCGGCGAGAAGGCGGCGCGGGAGAAGGTCAGGTCCATCTCGTCGCAGACCTGCTGCAGGGCCGCCTGCAGCACCGAAAGCGTGATCGTGTCGAGCTTTGCCATCTCAAGCCTCGCCGATGTCGATGATGATGTTGCCGTCGGCGTCCGAGCGCGCCCGGTCGCCGGGTTCGAGCACGGTGGTGGCGTCCATCTGCTCCAGGATCGCCGGTCCCTCGATCACGGCATCGAGCGGCAGCTTTTCGCGGGCATAGACCGGCGTATCGTGCCATCGCCCGTCATACCAGACCGGGCGGATTTCGCGCCGTGCTTCGTCAAGCGTCGCCGCGCGGCCCGCGGGGTCGATCAGCCGCGACAGGTCGATCTGCGGCCGCACGCCGGTAACCGAGGTGTTGAGGTTGACGAGGTTGGCGCGGATTTCCGGCAGCTCGACCTTGAAGCGGGCGAAATAGGCCTTTTCGAACAGAAGCTGCAGCGTTTCTCGTGAAACCGACGAAGAGGGAAGCGGCACATTGATGATGTGCGTCTGGCCGACGAACTGCATGTCGGCGGAGTGCGTCACGCGGATCGCGTCCGGCCTCACCGCTTCCTTGGCGATCAGCGCCTCGCCTTCGTTACGGTGCCGTTCCAATACCTCGCGAAGCAAAGCTTCGTCGAGCAGCTTCACCGGCTGGTTGATCGTGTTGACGAAATCATGCCGCAGATCCGCGACAACGCAGCCGAGCGCGTTGGTGATGCCCGGCCGCGCCGGCACCAGCACGCGCGGCAGGCCGAGTTCGCGTGCGAGCGCCGTCGCGTGCAACGGGCCGGCGCCGCCAAAGGCGAACAGCGCGAAATCGCGCGGATCATGGCCGCGCGACACCGACACCATGCGGATGGCGCCCGCCATCTTCATGTTGCCGAGCCGAAGCACCGCGCCGGCCGCCTCGACGCCGGAGAGGCCGG
>JAFKFE010001292.1 GCA_017308345.1 Alphaproteobacteria bacterium
GCAAGGAGCTCGCCAAGCTGCGCGCCGGCGACATCACCGGTACCGACCATGCCGAGATTGCCAAGGCGGCGATCAAGGACATGGAGGTGTTCGGCAAGATCCGGTTCCACCTCGGCCAGTTCTGGCAGTGGAAGGGCGCGGCCTGGAAGACGATCGATCAGAACGAGTTCGTCAAGCACCTGGCCGAGGAATACTCCAGCCTGCCGGCGTGCAAGCGCTACTCGGACGTCTCACAGATCGTGAAGTACATGTCGGGTCTGCTGACCAACCCTCTGCAGACGGTGGCCCTGACCGGTGTCAACTTCGCCAACGGCTTCCTGACCGAGGACATGGAGCTGCGTCCGCACTCGCCGGAGTATGGCTGCACCTACGTGCTGCCCTACCGGTACCAGGAGGACAGCCGCTGCCCGCTCTTCCTGCAGATGCTGGACGATTGCTGGGGAGAAGACCCCGACTATGGTGACAAGGTCATGGCGCTCCAGGAGGCTCTTGCTGTAACGCTGATGGGCATTGCACCCCGCCACCAGAGGGCGTTCTGCCTGATCGGCCAAGCACATAGCGGTAAGTCTCGTATCCTGGAGATCCTGAAGGGTCTGATCCCGGACGGGTCACACTCCGCCGTCCCGCCGACCGAGTGGGGCGACAAGTTCATGCCGGCTCAGATGGCCGACAAGCTGGTCAACTTCGCGGGCGAGATCTCCGAGAAACGTGACATCGACGGCTCCGTCTTCAAGGAGGTCGTCGAGGGCGCCGAGATCGAGGCCCAGATGAAGAACCAGCCGATCTTCCGGTTCCGCCCGAAGGCCGCGCAATGGTTCGCCTCCAACCACACGCCGAAGACCAAGGACACCTCCGAGGGCTTCAACCGCCGGTGGCTGTTCATCAAGTTCCCGCGGCGCATCCCGGACGAGAAGAAGGTCATCGACATCGACCAGATCATCCTGGCGGCCGAGCGCGAGCAGATCGTCGCCTGGGCTCTCCAGGCTCTGAAGCGGCTGAAGGCCAACAAGGATTTCACCATCCCGTCGTCGCATCGGG
>JAFKFE010000232.1 GCA_017308345.1 Alphaproteobacteria bacterium
CTTCACCGGAGTGGCGCTGGGCGCGGCGCTGCGCGGGCTGCGGCCCATCGTCGAAATCATGTTCGGCGATTTCTGCTTCGTGGCGGCCGACCAGATCGCCAACGGCATCGCCAAGGTGAGGCACATGTTCGGCGACGGATTTCCGGTGCCGCTCATCATGCGGGTGCGCGTTTCTCCGCACACCGGCTACGGCTCGCAGCATTCGAGCGATCCCGCGGCGCTGTTCCGGATGTTCCCCGGCTGGCACGTGGTCTCGCCGACCACGGCGTTCGACTATGTCGGACTGCTGAACACGGCGCTCAGGACCAACGATCCCGTCGCGATCATCGAGCACGTCGAATTCTACCAGCGCGAAAGCCCGGTCCCCCGCGACGAGCGGGACTACTGCATCCCGTTCGGCAAGGCAAAGATCGTACGTGACGGCACCGCCTGCACGGTTCTCGCGACATCGGTCATGGTCCCCGCCGCCGTGAAGGTCGCGGAAGAAACCGGCATCGATGCCGAGATCATCGACATGCGCAGCATCGGCCAGCTCACGACCGACTGGTCTCTCGTGCTCTCATCCGTCGCCAAGACAAACCGGGTCATCATCGTCGAGCAGGTCGCGAGCGGCCTTTCGCTTGGCCGCCACTGGATCGCCGAGATCCAGGCGCGCGCCTTCGATGATCTGGACCACGAGATACTCCACGTCACCGGCAGCCTTTCGGCGCCCGTCGTTTCGGCCGTCTTGAACAAGGCCGCGCTGGGATCCCCCGAAAAACTGCGGCAGGCGATGGAGTTGATTACCGAAAGTGTGTGAACCGAAAAGTGCCAGAAGGAGAATGGTAATGAGACTGGGGAACTCGAAATACTGGAAGAGCCTTGCGGCGGCGACGCTGCTCGGCGGCCTAGCGGCCACGGCAATGCCGGCGGAGGCCAAGACGCTGGTCATCGCCCGCGACATGGACATCAACTCGCTCGATTTGCACAGGAGCTGGTGCGACACCTGCATGATCTACAACGCGGCGGTCTATGACGGCCTGCTCGCGCTGGACAAGGACAACAAGCTGGTGCCGGTGATCGCCGAGAGCTGGACCGTCAACGACGACCAGACCGTCTTCACCTTCAAGCTCAACCCCAAGGCCACCTTTTCCGACGGCTCCAAGGTCGAGGCAAAGGACGTGAAGTGGTCGTGGGAGCGGCTGAAGAACATCAAGGGTAGCCCGTCCGACCTCGCCTCCACGATCGCGTCGGTGGAGACCCCCGACGCCGAGACGGTGGTGGTGAAGACCGCGGAGCCGAATTCGGAGCTGCTGAACGTGCTGGCGGCGAGCTATTTCGGCGTCATCAACAGTGACGTCGCGCAATCGGAGGGCAAGGCCACCGCGGCGGCCGACGCCGCGCAGTCGGACCCGGCCGAGCCCTGGTTCCTCGCGCATTCGGTCGGCGCTGGACCGTTCGTGCTGGAATCCTACCAGCCCGGGGCGGAGCTCAGGCTGAAGCGCAATGAAAAATACTGGCGCGAACCGGCGAAGGTCGACGAGATCGTCATCCGCCAGGTCGGCGATGCCGTGGCCCAGGCCCAGCTTCTGCAGAGCGGCCAGGCCGACGTCGCCATGAACATCGACCCTGAAACGGCCAAGACGCTCACGGGCCCGAACGTGAAGACGGAATCGGCACCCTCCAACAACTTCGTCTACATCGCCGTCAGCCCGGGCGCGGTCGCCAATCCCTTCCCGATCACGGCCGATATCCGCGAAGCCATTTCGCTCGCCATCGACCGCAAATCGCTTGTCGACTTCACGCTGGGCGAAGGCAATGGCCGGCTGATCTCGGTGCCCTTCCCTCTGGATTTCCCGGGCGGGGCCGGACATTCGATCCCCGAGTACAGCCCTGACAAGGCGAAGGAACTGCTGGCCAAGGCAGGGCACGCCGACGGCTTCACGCTCGAGGCGACCTATCCGAAGCTCAACGTGTACGGCGTCGATTTCACGCTGGCCATGCAGAAGATCCAGCAGGATCTGGCGGCCGTGAACATCAAGCTGGAGCTCAAGCCCGTCGAGTTCCCGAACTGGCGCGAGGCGGCGAACAAGGATCACATCCCGCTCACCTTCGTCTTCTTCGCGCCCGACTTCTACGGCACGTCGCAATATGTGAACTATTTCGGCCTGGCGCCGGATTCGACCTGGGCCAAGCGCGCGGGCGCCGCCACCGACCCGTCCTTCGTCCTCCAGGACACCAAGCCGATGCTGGCCGAAGCGTTGAAATCCGCGCCCGACAAAGCGGAAAAGATCTATTTCGACATCGGCGAGAAGATCAAGGCGCAGAACATCATCATTCCGATGATCAGCCCGAACACGATCCTGGCCTATGGCAGCAAGGTCCACGGTGTTCGCAGTTCGCCGAGCTCCAACGTTCCGCTCTACGAGATCTCGCTCGACGACTGAGCGCGATTTCCATCTATCCGCGGGTCCTTGAAAGCCCCGCGGATAGAGTTCCGCCCGACAGCATTTTCCAGATTTGCCGCGGTGGCCGGGATGACTGTCCTGGCTACCGCAATTTCTTTCCTGGCATAATCACAGCAACGAATTCGCGCTCGAATTTCGTTGACAAATCAAAGCCTTGATAGCACTTTTCGATAGTCGATAAAAATCGGCTAATGTGGAGATTACTCGTGGCATACACCGACTTCATTTTCGACGGCTACCGCAAACGCCTCGCCGAGCTGGAGGCCAGCGACAATCCATTCGCGAAGGGGGTGGCTTATGTCGAAGGGGAGCTTTATCCCATCCACGAGGCCCGCATCCCCATTCTCGACCAGGGATTTCTCCATTCCGACCTGACCTATGACGTGCCCTCGATCTGGGATGGGCGCTTCTTCCGCCTCGACGATCATCTCGACCGTTTCGAGCGCAGCCTCAAGCAACTGCGGCTGCGGAGCAAGCTCGATCGCCACGGCATCCGCCAGAAGCTGGTGGAGATGGCGGCCAGAAGCGGCATCCGTGACGCCTATGTCTGCATGATCGTGACGCGCGGCCTGAAGTTCATCCGCCAGTACAGCCCCGATGAGATCGAGAACAACCTTTACCTCATGGTGCAGCCCTTCGTCTGGGTGATGGGCGAGGAACTGCAGACGACCGGCGGCTCGGCCATCATCGCGCGCGACGTCCGCCGCGTGCCGCCCGGCGCCATCGACCCGACCGTGAAGAATCTGCAGTGGGGCGATTTCGTGCGCGGCATGCTCGAGGCGCGCGATCGCGGCGCCAACTACCCGATCCTGACCGACGGGGACGGAAACCTGACGGAGGGCTCCGGCTTCAATGTCTGCATCATCAAGGACGGCGTTCTGCGGACGCCGAAGCGCGGCGTGCTGGAAGGCGTGACACGCAAGACCGTGCTGGAGGTCGCCAAGGCGCATGGCATCGAATGCCATGTCGAGGACGTCCCGGTGAGCGCCGCCTATAATTACGACGAGCTGCTGTTCGTCACCACGGCCGGCGGCGTCATGCCGATCACCAAGCTGGACGGAGCGCCGGTCGGCGGCGGGGATGTCGGTCCGGTCAGCAAGACGATTTGGAAGGCTTACTGGGAGGCCCATTACGACCCGATGCGCAGCTTCGCCATCAACTATTGAAAGTCCGGCCGGCGGGCAGCCTAATCACCTCAAATGGCCAGTTGCAGGTCGATCGGACGCGAAAAAGGCTGCGGACCATTGAAGGGCCGCAGCCTTTTTCATTTCCGGAACTGACCGTTTCAGGCGATCTGGCAGGCGCCTTCAAAGGCAAGCCGGGGCAAACGCGGAAACAGCCCGGTGGGATCGCCATAGCCGAGGTTGACCAGGAAATTGCTCTTCCAGCTCGTTCCGGCGAAGAAGGCCTCGTCGACGAGATGGTTCTTGAAACCGGACATCGGCCCGGCATCGAGCCCCAGCATGCGGGCGGCGAGGATGAGATAGCCGCCCTGAAGGGTGCCGTTGCGAAAGGCGGTTTCACGCGCGACGTCGGGGCTCGACGTGAACCAGGAGCGCGCGTCCGTGTGCGGGAAGAGCTCCGGCAAACGATCATAGAAGGCCTCGTCATAAGCGACGATCGCGGTGACCGGCGCCGCCATGGTCTTGGCGGAATTGCCGCTGCTCAGCGCCGGCCTGAGTTTCTCCTTGGCCTCGGGCGACCGGACGAAGACGAACCTGCCCGGCGAGCAGTTCGCCGAAGTCGGCCCCATCTTCAAGAGGTCGTAGAGCTGCCTCAGCGTATCGTCGGAAACCGGCCGGTCCGTCCACTTGTTGTGTGTGCGGGCTTCGGTGAAAATGCTGTAGTCGTTCATTGCGATCCGCGTATCCTTGGCATGAATTCAGGCCGCCTCGTCCCATGCGACCTGGGCACAATATATCCCCCGAAAGATGCAGCGCCCCGTATCCCTCCGCGCCGTGTGGAGCGGGGCATCGTTTCACGGAAACGCCGGACCACTCCATCTCTTTGTTTCCAGGCAATTCCGGGCGGAAAGCCGTTTCACGCTTTTCCCGGAATTGCTCCGGTTCCCTTCAGCGGGCGACTTTGAGCCTTGCCAGGACGAGCGGATTCTCGTTCGCCGGAATTCGCGTACGCTCGGCCTTCAGCTCGGCGAAGGCCCGCTCGCTCGCCTTCAGCGTCTGCTCGATGTCGGCGGCCGTCATGGCCGCGTTCAGGAACATGTTGTGATAGGGGTGGAAATAGACGCCATGCTTGAGGGCGTTCGTCACCCAGGCATAGCCGAGGCGCATATCCGGATCGTCGTGGAACAGGATCTGCGGCATCTGCGAGGGACCGGTCTGGCGCAGCGAGAAGCCGAAGGCGGCGGCCTGTTCATCGAGGCCGGCACGCAACTTGTCGCCCAGCTCAACGGTGTGTTCCAGATATTTGGTCTCGCGGATCAGGCGCAGCGTCTCGATGCCGGCGGCCATCGGAACGGCGGAGAACCAGAAGGAGCCGGTGGCAAAGATGGAGCGGGCGGCGGCGTAGAAACGCCGCGAGCCCATCATCGCCGAGATCGGATGACCGTTGGCAATCGCCTTACCCCAGCAACTGATGTCGGGCTCCACTCCCAGGATCGACCACGAGCAGTCCCGCGCCAGCCTGAAACCGGCCCGCACGTCATCGACGATCAGCGGCGCGTCCACGGCATCGCAAATCTTGCGCGCGGCCTGCGCGAACGCTTGCGAGGGGATCAGCTGATCGGCAAAAACCTCATGCTTGAACGGCGTGGCGAAAACGCCCGCGACGTCGCCGTCAGCCGATCGCACCGCGGCCTCCAGGCTCTCGATATTGTTGTATTCATAGGCGATGATCTGACGCCGCTCGTCATCGACGATGCCCGTGCGGTTCGGGGTGCACCATGGCTGCGAGCCGTGATAGGCGCCGGTCGCGACCAGGATCTTGCGGCGTTTCGAATAGGCGCGCGCCGTCGTCATCGCCATCGAGGTGGCGTCGCTGCCGTTCTTGCAGAACATCGCCCAATCGGCGTGAGACACCATCGAGACCATGGTTTCGGCCAGTTCGACCATAAGGTGCGACGGTCCCGTCATGGTATCGCCGAGCTCCGCCTGCTTGCGCGCGGCGGATTCGATCTCGGGGTTTCCATAGCCGAAAAGATTCGGTCCATAAGCGCTCATATAGTCGATATATTCATTGCCATCGGCATCCCATAGCCGCGCGCCACTCGCGCGACTGAAGAACTGTGGGAAATCGGAAGGCAAAAGCGCTGTAGATTCATGGCCATACATACCACCTGGTATGACGCGGCGGGCACGCTCCAGCAGCTCTGAATTCCGACGATTCGACCAAGTCATTGATGTGATTTCCCTATTTGCGTTGCAGCCTATAGCAAGAAAAATATCTGCTATCAATGATGAATCCGATGGATTGCCGGCTGCATTTCCGCTACAAAACTCGAGAGCCGGGCAATGCGGACGCATTCGCCGCCACCGCAGACCGGCTCGCCGCGCCAAGCGTCCGAGGAGAAAAGCTGATGGCTGGATCGATCGTCGGAGAAGCCAACCTCGCCTGGAGGCTCCGAGCTCGGCCGGCCGGCTAAGGACGCGGCGTCACCGAAACCGGAAATCAAAAATCCAAAGGGGAATCCATGATCACTACCAAGAATGGTTTGAGCAGACGCAGCGTGCTGAAGCTGGGCGCCGGGACGGCCGCCGCGGCTTCATTTCTTGCAATGCCGGCGATCGGCCGGGCAGCGCCGACCTCGATCTCGGTCGCCAATGGCGGCGGCGCGCTGGGCGATGCGTTCAAGGTCGCGTGTTTCGACACCTTCGAGAAGAAGACCGGCGTCAAGATCATCAGCGCCCCTTACATGGAAGGCGCCCGGCTGAAGGCGATGGTCGAAGCCGGCGCGGTCGATATCGACGTCACCGACACGGATTCGTCCGAGGCGGCGCCGCTTGCCGTTGCCGGCCTTCTCGACGAGATCGACTACAGCGTCGTCCCGAAGGCGGAACTCATGGAGGGCGCCGCCACCAAGTACTGGACGTCGTGCTACATCGCCGGCTGCGTGCTGAGCTGGAACACCGATTCCAAGGACAGCCGCCCGAAGAACTGGCAGGAGTTCTTCGATCCGAAGATCAAGGGCCGCAGGACGCTCTGGAAGAACGCCGCGCAGACCATGGAAGTGGCCGCGCTCGGCGCCGGCCAGACGCTGGACAAGCTCTATCCGCTGGACATCGACCGCGCCTTCGCGATGCTCGACGGCATTCGTTCCTCCATCACCTGGTGGACGTCCGGCGCCCAGAGCGCCCAGCTTCTCGCAAACGGCGACGCCGATTTCGGCATGTGCTGGAACGGCCGCGTCGACCCGGTCAAGCAGCAGGGCGGCCCGATCGACTATACGTTCGACTACTCGCTGCACACGCCAGGCATCTGGAGCCTGCCGAAGGGCGGCCGCAACCGCGATACCGCGATGAAGTTCATCGCCCATTGCATGGACCCGGAAGTCCAGGCCGCCTTCTCCAAGCTGATCCCCTATGGACCGACGAACGAAAAGGCGTTCGACATCCTGTCGCCGGAAGAGCGCGCGCGCATGCCGAGCTCGCCGGAGAACCGGAAGCTCTCGGTCGCGATCGACGGGGACTATTGGCTCGAGAACGGCACCAAGATCTACGACCGCTTCAACACCTGGGTCGTGACGAAATAAACGGAACCTCCCGAGACGGGACTGCGCGGGCAACCTGTTGCCCGCGCGGTTCCTCTTTCCGTTCCGGTTCGACGCCGCTCGCCAGGTCGACGACGCCAGGTCGACGACGCTTGTGCGAGAGCCCGCCAATCTGTTGAAGTGGAAGCGCTGCCCGGAACGCCCGGATCCGCGTGTTTGGAAAAATTGACGACATGAAGCACCGCAGC
>JAFKFE010001293.1 GCA_017308345.1 Alphaproteobacteria bacterium
CGTGCCGAATGTGTGCAGCAGGCGGTCGACCGCGACCGAGCGTCCCGGCGTCAGCGGCACCTTGGCGGCGGCGATGGGCCCAAGCGCCGCATCCTCGACCGCGGCCTCGCGGAAGAAGATATAGGAGCGGTTCTGCCAGAGGATCTCGTCGATCCGGTCCGGATGCGCCTTGAACCAGGCGCGGATCGACTGCATCGTCACCTTTTCCAGCGGGATCTCGCCGAGTTCGCTCAGGATCCTGCCGGGACCGGTGAAACGCTGGCCCGATTTCGAGGCATAGGTGACGCGGGCGAGCCTGCCGTCGGTCATCTTCAGCCGCGCCGCGCCCTGCACATGGATGAAGAAGGCGTCGACCTTCCCGGCGAGCCAGGCGATTTCCAGATTCTGGCCGGACAGGGCGCCGCGCTCGATCGCGCCACGGTCGAAATACTCGACGGGGCCGTCGTCGGTCCGGCGGGCGAAAGCCAAATAGGGGTCCATGACGGCCGGCCGGTTGTCGTCGTCGATGTCGATCAGGTCGGCCGGCCGGGCAAGCAGCGGCACGATGAACCGCTCCGTCCTGACCGGCGAGGCCTCGACCTCGGGTTCGTAGAAACCGGTGACGAGACCCGGGCCATTTTCAGCCTTGACCAGCATCGGAACGAAATGCCGTTCAAAGAAGGATCGCGCCTCGGACCGGTCCGGAGCCGAAACGGCGCGCGCCTCGGCATAGGCCTCGGCAAAAGCATTGAAATCGACGCCGAGCGAACCGGTGCGGTAAGGTTTTACGGGCGCATGGAAGGCCGAGCGGCGAAAGGCCGCGAAGGCTACCGCATGGTCGTCCCCGCTCCAGCCGGGCAGGTCATCAAAAGATTTTTCGCTGACTATGGGAGAGAGCGGCACGACCGAGCCCCGCCGCTTTATCTCAATCTTCTTCTTCGGTGGCGACGAGCTTCCAGTTCGGGTCGCGCGAGCGGGTGTCGCGGGAGAAGGTCCAGACATCCTTGACCTCGGCCACCGTCTCCGGATCGCCGTCGATGACGGCGCCGGCCTTGTCG
>JAFKFE010001294.1 GCA_017308345.1 Alphaproteobacteria bacterium
CGCGCCGCGCGACGAGAACATCCATGCGTTCTTCGGAAAGCCCCTTGATCTGGCGGAAGCCGAGCCGCACGGCATGCGCCGTCCCGATCACGCCGCGCATCGAGGCGTGACGCTCGAGGATGCGGGACGGATCGAAGGCGGTGGCCTCCAGCGCGCAGTCCCAGACGGCATGGTTGACGTCGACCTCGCGCACCTCGACACCATGGTCGCGCGCGTCGCGCACGAGCTGGGCCGGCTGATAGAAGCCCATCGGCTGCGCGTTGAGGATCGCGGCGCAGAAGACGTCGGGATAGAAGGTCTTGAACCAGCAGGAGGCGTAGACCAGCAGCGCGAAGGACGCGGCGTGGCTTTCGGGAAAGCCGTACTCGCCAAAACCCTCGATCTGCTTGAAGCAGCGTTCGGCGAAGTCCCTGTCGTAGCCATTGCCGACCATGCCGTCGATCATGCGCTGGCGATAGTTGCCGATCGTGCCGGTGCGCTTGAAGGTCGCCATGGCGCGGCGCAGCTCGTCGGCCTCGCCCGGCCTGAAGCCGCCGGCGACGATGGCGATCTTCATCGCCTGTTCCTGGAACAGCGGCACGCCCAGCGTCTTGCCGAGAATCTTCTTGAGCTCCAGGCTGGGATAATGGACAGCCTCCTTGCCCTGCCGCCGGCGCAGATAGGGGTGCACCATGTCGCCCTGGATCGGGCCGGGCCGCACGATCGCCACCTCGATGACGAGGTCGTAGAAGTTTTGCGGCCTGAGGCGCGGCAGCATCGACATCTGCGCGCGCGATTCGATCTGGAAGACGCCGAGCGTGTCGGCCCTCTGGATCATGGCGTAAACATCCTCGTGCTCCTCGGGAAGGGTCGCGAGCACATAAGGCCGTCCGAACGGATCCCGCGCCCGCGGATAATGGTCGGTGAGCAAGGTGAAGGCGCGCTTCAGGCAGGTCAGCATGCCGAGCGCCAGCACGTCGACCTTGAGGATCTTGACCGCGTCGAGGTCGTCCTTGTCCCACTCGACCATCTTGCGCTCTTCCATCGCCGTCTTGACG
>JAFKFE010001295.1 GCA_017308345.1 Alphaproteobacteria bacterium
CCCTGGCCGTTGTTGGCGGCATAGGCCTGCTGCAGCGCCGTCTGGCGGTCGGCCAGCGATGTCGTGGTCGGCAGCGTGGTGATCGAGATGATGGCGGAGTCGAGCGCGTTCTGCATGTCGCCGCGCGTCGTCACCGCCGACGTATAGTCGACCGAGAAGCCGATCGCCGCCAGCAGCGGGATCGTCATCAGCACCATCATCGGCATCATCGAGCCGTCGCGGCCGGCGAGGAAACGCCTCGCCGTCCCGGTTATCCCGGCCGGGCTAAACTTTCGGGCAGAACTGGACATTTCGCGGGCCTTCGTCGTCGCGGCATCGAGCCGGGTTACCATCCGGGCGCGAAGCATGCCCCAAACCGGTGCATGAATGTTTAAGCACCTTTGAATATTTCGTGAGCGGAGAGTGATCTTCCCCTTCTCCCCTGTGGGTGAGAAGTGATCCGCGTTAGCGGACGAAAAGCCAATTGCTTGGCTTTTCGAGCTTCGAACGCGCTGAGCCTGCGAAGGGCCGGAGTTGGATCGGCGCGATAGCGTCGAGACGGATGAGGGGCGTTCCAGCGGAGTGGGACGTTGGCGAGTTCCGACTGGATAAGCGGCGCCGCCAAGCTGGAACACCCCTCTCCCGTCGCCTTCGGCGACACCTTCTCCCGCAAGGGGAGAAGGGGGAGAGCGCTTGCCCCTCAACCCTGCCCCTGCTAAAGCGCGCCGCATGACGACCCCGCTCGACCACATCCGCAATTTCTCCATTGTCGCCCATATCGACCATGGCAAATCCACGCTTGCCGACCGGCTGAGCCAGCTCACCGGCGCGCTGGAGGAGCGCGACATGAAGGAGCAGGTGCTGGACTCCATGGACATCGAGCGCGAGCGCGGCATCACCATCAAGGCCCAGACCGTCCGGCTGAACTACCGCGCCAAAAACGGCGAGGATTATGTGCTGAACCTCATCGACACGCCCGGCCATGTCGACTTCGCCTATGAGGTGTCGCGTTCACTCGCCGCTTGCGAGGGCTCGCTGCTGGTGGTCGATGCTTC
>JAFKFE010000233.1 GCA_017308345.1 Alphaproteobacteria bacterium
CCTGTTGAGGCACTCCTCGTCGCTGAAATTGGCCTTCGCGGCATCGGTGGCGACGGGACCGACCTCGGCGGCCACGGGCTGCACGGCGGCCGGCTTGCCGCCGTCGGCGGTGAAGACGAAATCGAAGGACACCGAAGCGGTGGGCACGATGTTGGTGACATTGGCGGCCTGCTGCAATTTGTCGATGTTGGGCAGCAGGCCGAAATCCTCGACATGGACCGCGACGGGCGCTTCCGAAGCGACGGAAACCTGCGTGTCGCTGATCATGGTGACGACGACGCTCGCCTCCAGATCCTTGCTGACGCCATGCAGGTTGAGATGGAACGGCAAGGTCGTCTTCACCCGGCGCTTGGCCGGCAGGTCGGCGAACGCCGCCGGGTCCACCTTCGCCGTCACCTCGGCCGTCGGATAGGTGAACGTCTCGAAGAACAGGAAGCGCATGCGCACGTTGCGCAGGTCGACGCCGGTGTCGACGGAGTTGAGGTCGAAGCTGATCCTGGCGTCACCGGCGGAACTCAGCGTGCCGGTGATGTTCCTGATCTTGTTGGTCTCGACGATCGTGTTCTTCTTGACCGACTGATAGGTGAGCACCGAGGCGGACGGGTCGAGCGTCCAGTTCGGCGCTGCGCTCGCGGCCTGCGGTCCGAAGACTAGCAGCGCCGCAGCGATCAGGCCGATACGCCGCGCCGCGGCTCCCGCTCGCGTATTTCGCCAAAATGCCACGACTTCGAACATGGAACGCCCCCGCCAGGACAACCTATCTCGATACCGGCACGAAGTATGAGCATAGAGCACTTGTCCGGGCTTGGCGAGCGGTTCCGAAGGGCTCGACAAGTGATCGCGCTTGCCGTGAAAGATCGAAGCTGCCTGCTATCGGGTGCTCATCCCCAGCCACCACCACCTCCGCCGCTCCCGCCTCCTCCGCCCAACGGTGCAATGACAGGTGCTGTTTCGGTCTGAACGGGCTTGATCAGTTTCTTGGCAGTCGCCTTTTTGCGCTTGACCACCTTGGGTGTGGTCGTCGTGTGAACGACCTTCGTCCTGTGCTTCGGCGCCGGCTCGACCCTGGGCGTCACGGTGGTGCACCCTATGATCGCAAGAGATAAGAATGTTGAGATAACAGTCTGGTTCAGTGCCCTGCCCACCATTGCCTCCATGCCTGATCAGAACAAGTCCCGACGCGGATTTTTTTGCTCCCAGACCGCCCGGGCTGCCTCGACAAGTTGATCGTCCAGCGAACCGTTCGCGGAAATCCTCGATTTGAGTTCCCCTCGCAACTGTTTCAGAGCCGTCGTTTTCGCCTTCGGTCCGAATTTCGCCAGCGTGCCCCTCGCATCCGGTATCTCATTTCGAAGATCGAGCGCGGCAGCGAATGCGAGGTAGCGCGCCGCGACAGCCTGGTCGGCCTTGTCGCCTCGTTGCATCTCCAGCGCCGCGCGATCATACGCGGCCGACTGATCGCCACGGTCGGTAGCCAGCTCGAACAATTTTTGCGCCTTGGCGGAATCCTGCTGCACGCCGATGCCGTCCCTGTACATGCGCGCAAGGCTGCCGGGAGCGTAGGGCTGGCCGAGATCCATCGACTGCTGGAAGAGCGAGAGCGCGGCCTTTGGGTCTTTCTCGACCCCCGTGCCGGCAAGATAATTGCGCCCGAGCAGGTTCATCGAATACATGTCCTGCCGCTCGACGCCCGCCTTGAGGAAGGCAACGGCGCGGGCTGGGTCGGCGGGCACGCCATTGCGGCCTTCGGTGAAGATAGCGGCGAGATCGTTCATGGCATAGGTGTGGCCCATGGCCGCCGCCTTGAGCAACAGGTCCAGTCCCTTGCCGGTATCGCGATCCACGCCGTAGCCGTTGAACAACGCCCGTCCCCACGACGTCATTCCATAAGGATCGCCTTTGTCGGACGCTCTCGCGTAGAACGCGTTGGCCTGCTTGCGGTTGGCGGACATCCCCGTTCCCGTCGCGTTGAGATAGCCCAGCTCGAACACTGCGCGGACATGTCCTTTGTCGGCGGCGTCCTGGATGGCCTTCTTGGCCTCGTCGACCTTGCCGGCGGCGAGCAACGCCCGCCCGAGTTCGTAGTGGAAACGGGCGACATCGGGATAGGCCTTCACCGCCGCCTGGCAGGCGTCCACCGCGCCGGCGCCGATCTCGTTCGGCAGCAGGCCGGGGACGACGCCCTGCAGGTCCAGAGGTTCGCCTGCCTGCGTGTCGCACGGGTCGACGCTGGGCGACAGCTTCATGGTCGCCAGCTTTGGCGGTGTGTTGTCGGCCCTGATTTCGACGCCGACGATCAATGGCTTGACCGCGCCTATCTGCGGTTCGTAGCGCAGTTTATCGACTTCGTCGGCCATCAGGCTCGATTGCGGCGACAGGGTCCGGTCCGGCAGGGACAGCGTCCCGGTTGCCGGATAGCTCGCAAGCTTCAGGCTGACGCCTGGATCGTTCGTCGGGAAATCCAGCTTCAGCGGCACCGGCCCGACACCGACGGGAATCTTGACATCGCGGTTCTCGATCGCCTCGGCGGCGCCGGCGATGTGGATGCCGCGCTCCACCACCTCCTGCTTCTGCTCGGTCTCGAGCGAGGCCACGAGTTGCTTGCCCTGCGCGCCCTCGCCGTTCTTGACCCTGAAAACCAGTATGCCCTGAGATCCGCCGCCCCATTCGTCATGCGTGGCATAGGCCAGCATGTCGACCTGGTCCTCGGTGTCGGCGCCCTTCGGCACATCCATCTGGAGCCTTGGCAAATCCTTGCCCTCTATCGGCTCTCCCGTCGCGACCGGCTTGCCGTCCAGGATCAGGCGCCCAAGCGCCGGCGGTCTTTCGATGCTGATGGTAACGGCGCCGCCGTCCACATCGACAGGCACCGGCAGGTCGAGCGCGACCGGTCCGACGCCCGACGGGACAGTCTTTTCCAGCACCGGCGGCAAAGCCGGCCGGTTGGCGCGGCGCATCAGCACCACCTCGTCGATCAGCGAGGAGTTCTCCCAGGGAACCTGCGCGCCCTTGGTGGCCTCGACCACGTCGCGGCGCACGGCCGCCATCACCGAGCGTATCTCCTGGTTCGGCGCCAGCGCGCGGCGCCGCCACTCCCACACACTCCAACGCTTCCGGCGTCGGCCCCGAAACCACCACCACCAGCAAGGCGATCAGCGTGTTCAGCGAGCTTTTCACCTGGGCGAGGCCGGTGCCGCCGGCCGCGATCAACTGGTCGCGCAGCCAGTAGTCCTTGCGCGGGAACGGGTTGTTGCGGCAGGCGTCGAGGATGATCACCTGGATCTTCGATTTGGCGCGCAACTGCTGCAGGACGTCGTCGAGCTTGACCGCCTGGACCTCGATGTCGGCCGCGCCCTTGAGCGACGCATCGACCGGGATCAGGAAATTCTCGCCACCGATCTGAAAGCCGTGGCCCGAATAGTAGACGACAGCCAGATCGGCGCCGTCCGCCGCCGCGAGGTAATTGCGGAACTCCTTCTCGAACTGGAGCTTGGTCAGGTCCTTGGCGACGAACACGTCGAACCCGGCCAGCCGGAACGTGTTCGACACATCCTCCGCATCCTTGTCGGGATTCTTGAGCGCCGGGATTTCGCGGTATTCGGAATTGCCGATGACAAGGGCAACCCGTCGATCGGCATGCGCCTGCACCGTCGCGAGGCCCACGAGGATCAAGGCTGCAATCAGCGCCCAGCGTCGCAGCATGGCAAAATCCCTAACCGCTATGACCTGTCGGCCACAAGAACGCAGCTTGCGGCGCGAAGGTCTGTTAAAGAGTTCACAATCCGCTCAGGCTGGATGGAACCCTTGCACTAACGACAGGATGCATGCGTATCGTCCAATGAGATTACCGCAGGGGCGTCGGCGCCGCAACGATGGAACGGATCGCGATCATCGGCCTGCTCCCAGCCTGGCCATTGCCTCCGTGCTCCACTGCGCGTTTACTGATGCGCCGCCGCAGCAGCCGAGAACCCGATGCTGATAGAGACGAAGCTCCAGCCGCCCCATCTGCGCGATGCCATGGTCCAGAGGCCGCGGCTGCTGCGCACCCTGGATGCGGCGACCGCGGGCAAGCTGACGGTGGTGACGTCGCCCGCCGGTTTCGGCAAATCGACCCTGCTCTCGCAATGGGCGGCAGGCATATCGGGCGGCACAGCCCAAGTCGCGTGGCTGTCGATCGACCGGCTGGACAATGATCTCGCCCGCTTCCTCAAATATCTCGCCGGCGCGTTCCACCGGGTCGACCCCGACATTGCCGGCAACGCGCAATCGCTGATCGACTCAAGCCCGGTGACGCCGGTCGATTCCATCCTCACCGCCATCATAAACCAATTGTCGCGCCGCGCCGCGCCGATCTGCCTCGTCCTAGACGACGCGCATCTGATCGTCTCCAGCGAGGTCGCCGCCTGCATCAACATGCTGGTCGCCTATGCGCCGCCGGCGTTGCGCATCGTGCTCGCGACCCGAGGCGAGCTGCCGCTCGAGCTCGCCCATATGAAGATGAAGGGGCATGTCGTCAGCCTCGGCGACAGCGACCTGCGCTTTTCGCTCGAGGAGACCGAGGACTATCTTGCCAATGTCTGCGGCCTCGACCTCGCCGTCTCGGCCGTGGTGGCGCTCCACCACAAGACCGAAGGCTGGCCGGCCGGCCTGCAGCTTGCCGCGCTGGCATTGGCGCATGAGGGATCGCGGGAAGCCTTCATCGCCGAATTCTCCGGCAGCCAGCGCGACGTGGCGATGTTCCTGACCCACGACGTGCTCGCCCGGCAGGCGCCGGAGATCCAGGATTTCCTGCTCAGGACCTCGATCCTCGACCGCTTCTGCCTTGGCCTCGTCGAGGCGGTTTGTCCCGGACGGGACTGCGCCGCGGCGCTGGCGACCATCGAGCACTCGAACCTCTTCCTGATCGCGCTCGATTCCACGGGACAATGGTTCCGCTACCACCACCTGTTCTCCGAATTCCTGCGCAACAGGCTGGATGCCTGGGCGCCGGAAGCACGCAGGGACCTGCACCGCTCGGCCGCCTCCTGGCTTGCTGCCCGAGGCCATATCTCCGACGCCGTCGACCACGCGCTTGCCAGCGGCGATGCCGACCACGCCGCGCGCCTGGTGGAGGAATGCGCCATGCCGCTCACCATGCAGGGCCACATTCCCAGGCTGACGGAGTGGCTGAACCAGCTTCCGCCGGACCTGATCGCCGCCCGCCCGCGCCTGCTCCTGGCGCGCGTCTGGGCGCAGTTCCACATGAGCCGGCCGCGCCAGGCGGTCCGTATCCTCAAACAGGCCAAGACCCTTGTCGGACAGCTTTCCGGGCGCGGCGAGATCGACCGCGCGACCACCCGCTCGCTGAAGGCCGAGTTGCAGACGCTGACGGCCGGCGTCATCAGCGCCACCGACCGCTCCCGCACCGCGACCCGCGTCGCCTCGCGCTGGCTGGCGGAGTTTCCGGAGAGCGAGCCTTTCGCGCGCGGCACGCTCGCCAATATCTGCGCCTTCAGCCACTACTCGCTCGGCGAGCTGGACGCCGCGCGGCTGCGCAGCCTCGCGGCGCGCGACCATCACGCCGCCGCCAATTCCGTCTTCGGCATCGTCTATTGCGACCTCCTGCTGGGGCTGGTCGAGATTTCAGCCGGCAACCTCGCCGAAGCGCACCAATTGCTCGACCGCGCCTGCCGGCTGGCCCGCGAGCGCCTCGGGTCCGGCTCCTACACGGAAGCGATGACGGCGATCTTCCATGTCGAGCTCGCCTATGAATGGAACGACCTGCAAGGCGCCGAGCGCATCCTGCACCAGCACCGGCAGATCATCGAGGAATGCGGGCTCGTCGTGCATGAGATGGCGTGCAAGCTGCACCTGGCGAGGCTCTCCGCCGCGCATGGGCGCCACGACGAGGCCATCGTCTTCCTCGAACGCGCCGAGCGGCTGGGCATCGAGAAGCGCTACCGCCGGCTGACGGCCGCCGCTCTGAACGAGCGGGTGCGGCTGCTTTTGTCGCGCGGCGACGTCCGCGCCGCCCGGCTGGCGTTGCGCTCGCGCGGCATCGAGCCTTCGGCCGAAAGCCGGCCCTCCCCGATCCATCCGCTCGACGAATACGCCCATATCGGCGCCGCGCGCGTGCTGATCGCCGAGGGCCACCCGGCGAAGGCCATCGCCGTGCTCGACCGCATCGCCGAACGCATGCGCCGCGACGGACGCCTGCGCGGCTTCATGCAGGTGCGCGCGCTGGTCGCGATCGCCGCGCACAGCGCGGGCGAAACGCTGCTGGCCCTGGCCGCGGCGGTGGATGTCGTGACCCTGGCGCTGCCGCAGAACGCATTGCGCTCGCTCATCGATGAGGGCCTGCCGATGCGCGAGGTGCTCGAATTCGCCCGGGCGCGAATTCCGGCCTGGTCGCGCAATTCCAGCACGGCAACCTTTGTCGACACGCTTCTGCGCGAGCTGGGCAAGACCGCGCCCGAACGCGCGCGCCCGATTGCAATCGCCGCGACATCGCGGAAGCAGATGCTGAGCAGCAAGGAAACCGATGTCGCCGCCCTGCTGCTGCGCGCCTACACCAACCGCCAGCTGGCCGAGACGCTGTCGATGGCGCCCGACACTGTGAAATGGCACCTGAAGAACATCTTCGGCAAGCTCGGCGTCTCGAGCCGGACCGAAGCCGTCCTCAAGCTGAAGGAAATCGGGCTCGACGCCACCACCGAGCGGCAGTTGGCCAGCTGACTACCCAAATGGGTGGGCTCAAAAAAACCACCCATTACCCGAAGGTGTCGGGACAGCGCTGATGTTGCGGGCAATCATCCGGGCGAAATACGCTGGGTGGGAGCCGCATGGCGACAGGTTTCGTTTTCCACGAACTTTATCTTTGGCACAACACCTGGAACTGGAACCAGGTCTTTCCGCCGAGCCTGACGGTCCAGCCCGGCACCCATGCCGAAAATCCCGAGACCAAGCGACGCCTGCGCAACCTGCTGGAGGTGAGCGGCATCCTCGACCATCTGGTCACCATCAAGCCACGCCGCGCCACCGTCGAGGAACTGTCGCGGGTCCACACGCCGGCGCATATCGCCAGGATCAGGGAGATCAGCGACCGAGGCTATGGCGACGCCAGCACGCTGACGCCGCTTGGCGCCGGCAGCTATGAAATCGCGCTCCTGGCGGCTGGCGGCGCCATCAAGGCCATGGAAGCCGTCATCACGGGCGAGGTGGACAACGCCTATGCGCTGATCCGCCCGCCGGGCCATCACGCCACCGCCGATGTCGGCATGGGCTTCTGCCTGTTCTCGAACGCGGCGATCGCCATCCGGCATGCGCAGAAATTGCATGGCCTGACCCGCATCGCCACCGTCGACTGGGACGTCCATCACGGCAACGGCACGCAGTCGATCTTCTACGACGATCCGAGCGTGCTTTCGATCTCGCTGCACCAGGACAATCTGTTCCCCGCCAATTCCGGCGCGATCGCCGAGAACGGCGAGGGCAAGGGCAAGGGCTTCAACATCAACGTTCCGCTGCCGCCGGGGTCCGGTCCCGGCGCCTATGCGGCGGCCTTCGAGCGCGTGGTGATCCCGGCGCTGACGCGTTTCAAGCCGGATCTGATCGTGGTGCCGTCGGGCTTCGATGCGTCCGGCGTCGATCCGATGGGGCGCATGCTGATGAATTCCAGCGGCTATCGCAGGCTGGCGCGCATGCTGCTCGACGCGGCGCGCGAGCTGTGCGGCGGACGCCTGGTGATGACGCATGAGGGCGGCTACTCCGAAATGTACGTGCCCTATTGCGGCCTTGCCGTGATCGAGGAGCTTTGCGGGCACCGCACGGGCGTCGAGGACCCGTGGGACCAACTGATGGGACAATGGGGTGGAATGTCGGCGCAGCCGCATCAGACGGCGATCATCGACCAGGCGGCCGAACTGGTCAAAAACATAAACTGATAAAAACATGAACTCACAAGGGGAATAGAGATGAAGCGCAATACCAGGATAGCGAAACCGAACGTCGTTGCCGGCTCGCGCCGCAACTTCCTGATCAAGGGCGGGCTTGCGACCGCCGCGACGCTGACCGGCATGCCGGCCATGCTGTTTTCGATGAACAACGAGGCGCGCGCCGAAGGCGACCCGATCCCGGTCGGCCAGTGCGGCCCGACCACCGATTTCGCCGCGCCCGACGGCATCGAGTTCAAGAACGGCCTGACGCTCGCCTGCGAGGAGATCAACGCGCTGGGCGGCATCCTCGGCCGGCCGGTTGAGCCATATTTCGAGGACACCGCGCAGATGGGCGACGCCACCAATGTCCAGGCGGCGCAGCGCCTCGTCGACAGGCACGCCGTGCATGCGATCCTCAACGGCTACAATATCGGCTCGGGCGCCGCGATCCAGGAAGTCGCCGCCGACAACGGCATCATCTACGTCCATTACGACACCACGATCGGCCACAACAACCTGGTGAAGTCCAACCCGGACCGCTACTGGGGTTCCTTCCAGGGCGACCCCGCCGAGTACTGGTACGGCCCCGGCTTCCTGAAGTTCCTGCAGGGACTGGAGGAGAACGGCGAATGGAAGCGCAAGAACAACAAGATGGCGGTCATCCTGTCGGCCGGCGTCTATGCCTCCAACATCGCTAACGCCGTCAAGGAACAGGCCAAGAGCTATGGCTGGGACATCAGCCTGTTCGAGACCGTCAGCGTGCCGGCCTCCGAATGGGGCCCGACCCTGGCCAAGATCCGCCAGGATCCGCCGGCGGTGATCTGCATCACCCACTTCCTGCCCGCCGATCTCGGCCAGTTCGCGCTGCAGTTCGCGTCGAACCCGACGCCGAGCCTGGTCTACATGCAATACGGCCCTTCGATCCCGGCTTTCCGCGACATCGCCAAGCAGGCGGCCAACGGCATCATCTACGCGACCGTCGTCGGCGCGTTGCAGGACGAGATCGGCACCGCCTTCGAGAAGCGCTACAAGGAAAAGTTCGGCCCGAACGCCGGCCACAATTCCGGCGCGCAGCCCTATGACGGCGCCTATGTCTGGGCGACCGCCGCGGCACTTGCCGGCGGCACGGGCGAACCCGGCAACAACGACCAGAACCGCAAGGTTGCGGCCCGCATGAGCGCGATGATATGGCGCGGCGTGACCGGCACGACCCGCTTCATGCCGCTCGAGAACGCCGCCTATACCTATCCGACCCAGGTCAACGATCCGTCGCTCGGCATGCCGCACCAATTCCTGCAGATCCAGGACTACACCAAGGGTCCCGGTCTGATCGCGCCGGCGCCTTACGGCACCACCAAGTTCATGATGCCGCCATGGATCAAGGCCTAGCCGGATGACGCAGGACGCCGCCGCGACGCCATTGCTGTCGTGCAGGCATGTCGGCAAGTCCTTCGGCGCACTGGCCGCGGTCCGCGATCTGTCCTTCGATGTCGGGGCTGGAGAAATCCTCGGCATCGGCGGACCGAACGGCGCCGGCAAGACGACGCTGTTCGAGGTGATATCGGGACTGAACCCGGCCACCACCGGTGCCATCGTGCTCGACGGGCAGGACATCACCGGGCATGCGCCCGAGCAGATCTGCCATGCCGGCATTGCCCGCACCTTCCAGCTCAACGCCGGCTTCGACAGCATGACCGCGCGCGAGAACGTGCTGGTCGGCGCCTATTTCGGCCGCAGCAACCGGGTCGTGCCGACGCTGCGCGCCGGCCGGGCGGCGCATGAGGCCGCCGATGCCGCGCTTGAGATGCTCGGCATCGCCGACCGCGCCGACAGGATCACCGGCAAGCTGCCGGTGCTCGACCGCAAGCTCCTGATGATGGCGAGCGCCATGGCGACGAAGCCGAAACTGCTGCTCATGGACGAACCTGTCGGCGGCCTCACCGCACGCGAGGTCGACCGCGTCATGGATGCCGTGCGCGCCATCAAGGCGGCGTGCGTCATCATCATCCTCATCGAGCATGTGATGCGCTTCCTGGTGCGCCTCTCCGACCGCATCATGATCATGCATCACGGCGAAAAGATCTTCGAAGGCCAGCCGACAAAACTCCTCGACGACCGCACCGTCGTCGACGTCTATCTCGGCCAGGGCGCCTCCGAGCGGCTGCGCTCCTTCATGGAAAACGCCCATGGCTGAGGCGGCGCTCGAGATCGTCGACGCCAGCGCCGGCTATGCCGGCCGCATCGTGCTCGACGCTATCAGTCTGTCGGCGAGGAAGGGCGAGCTCACCGCCATTGTCGGCCCCAACGGCCATGGCAAGAGCACCCTACTCAAGGCAATTTCCGGGCTCGTCCCGGTGACGTCCGGCGAGATCCGCCTCGACGGCCTGCGCATCGACCGCCTGCGCCCCGACCAGATCGTCGAGCGCGGCGTCATCCAGGTTCCGCAGGGCGA
>JAFKFE010000234.1 GCA_017308345.1 Alphaproteobacteria bacterium
CAACAGCCCGAGTGGCGGCATTGCATACTGTTCTTCCTTGACGAAATGGTCGTGCAGGACTTGGGCAACGGCCTTGGCTGCCTCTCCAGTCTTCCCGCCGACCTTCGTCGCCTTGACGAGATCGGCATGCAGTTCCTCGTGCTCGATCTTCAGCGGAGCAGGGATATCGAACTTCATCTTACTCTCCATCTATGAAGAGCCGGCACTCCCTTCTCGAGTGCCGGCCTCTGTGCTACTCGCGGTGATCCAGCGCGCCCTGCGCGGCTTGGCGAAGTCCTTCCACATAAGCGATGAAGCCGAACTCCGCGTCTACACGCTCGCGCGCACTGACAACTTCTGCCCGGGTTTGCGGCTCGTCAGGGGCATCCCGCGTATGAAGAACATGGCCGAACCGGGCATCAAGCCCATGTTTGACCTCATTGTCGAGCAATGCCTTGACCTTGCTCAAGTCCGCGTTCGCGATCGCCTGCTCGGCGGCGGGTATTGCCGGACCAAAATCCATTCCGGCCGGCTTTAGCCCCGTATAGGGCGCGCCTTCGCCAGCCCTGTGCAGCCTGACAACTGTCTCCAGGAAGAAGCGCTCCGCCAGATCCTTGGCATCGCCGCCCCCCGCGCGAACTGCACGCGACTGGTTGAAGGCAGCTCCGATCTCCGCCTCCGCTGCCTCGGGCACGTAGGGCAGCACGACGTTCACGTTCCCCGAATTGAGGGCGCTCATCGCGGCCGTAGCCACCGGACCATCGGCGGAGTCGCAATGGGCATACGCCTGCGACGTTGCAAGAAAGAGCGACCCGAAAAGAGCGGAAATTAAGATTGGTGTTCGCATGAATGTTCTCCTTCGTCACTGTCGGACAGCCGCCCGACGCGGGACCAAACATGTGAGATATCTTCCGATCGTTCAGCGACTTAAGTCGCCTTGCTGCATTTTTTCGCTCGTGCGGCTTCTCCTATGACTGCGTTCGACGCGTGCCGGCATCCGCCACTCCGATCCGGCTTACCTCGGGGTAACGGCACGCAGCAAAAGCCAAGCGCGTCTGACAGCGTTGTTGTTTGATCCTGAACAAAGCGGACGGCATCCCACCTCGTTTAACCTGGTTCGGACGCGATGTGGAGGAACACTGTTGGAACAACAGCAGCGATCCGTGGGCGATGTGCTTCGGCGGATTCCGTTTTTCGTCGAACTTGGCGAAGCCCCGCTGGCTGCACTCGCTCGCCAGGTGCGCACGCGGCGCTATGCACCGGGCGAAACGGTGGTCGCAGATGGCTGGCCATGTGAGGGGCTATCCTTTGTAGTCCGTGGCCACGTTCGTGTTTATCGCTCGACCTCCGACGGTCGGGAGCAGGTTCTCCGGGTGGTGGGTCCCGGCCGCACCTTCAACGAAGCCGCCGCGTTCGATGAAGGCCTGAATGCCGAGGGTGCCGTCGCGGTCGACGCAGTCGTCACCGGATTGGTGCCGAGTGCCGTCCTTCGCACCGAGATTGACCGACACCCCGAAATCGCCAAAGCGGCCGCGCGGTTGCTTGCCAATCGTCAGCGCGCGCTTGGCCAGATGGTCGAGGACCTGGGAGTCCGCGACGTGACGGCTAGGGTAGCCAAGGTGCTGCTCGGCTGCGCTGGCCGTTACGATCACGTGGTCGACGGCGCGCCCGGCGCCTGCTCGCGCATCACGCACCAGGAAATCGCCAGCATGGTCGGATCGGTGCGCGAGGTAGTCCAGCGGTCGCTGAAGGAGCTCGAGCGCAAAGGCGCAATCAAACTGGAGCGTGCGCATATCAAGATTGTCAGCGTCGGCACCCTGGAACGGTTCAGCGAAGGATCAGGCGATTAGGATTTGATCCCGCAATTTAGGGAGCGCCGTGCATTCGAAGCGCGCAAGCAGCTTCGTCGCCGCACATTCCCTGGTTCAATGCCAATGTCGTATTTGTTTCCAGCAGGGGGATGGACGGTCGTCGGTCTATTGTCGCCTTTGGCGGTTCCCGGCGATTTAACCTCCATGCCTGTCCTGCCGGATGGGTTCTATCTTTCCAATTTGAAGGTCTGCTTGCCTGCTCTCAGGCCGACATAACCGTTGCCTGATCCGACCAATTTCACGCACCGCTCAGGCAGCAGTGCCCCGGGCTTGAGACACAAGCCATCCGGTGTCGGCCGCCATTTCGGGGATAGTTCCAACAGGCCGCTATTCATTTTGCCTGTGCCATTCTGAAAAAGCACGAGAGTACCAGCGCGGCCATCGTCCGTCGTCATTTTCCAGGGCCGTCCGTCTGCGATATCACGAGCTGGAGACACCCCCTCTGCCTTACTTGGATTCGTCGAGATGCCCGTCACGATGATGAGCGCAAAAAATAAAAGCGACAGCCAGAGTCTCTTTTCGTGCCTGCCCCAATGACTGCATCTTTCCAGATTTTCCAATATTCTGCTCCTGAAGCTAGAAATGCGAAGGGATACGCCCCGCGGAGCAACTCCTGTTCGTGAAGAGCCGCTCGCCGCTGAGGTTTGTAGAGGCATGTCCCCTGAGGAAGACGATAGCCTAACCGGATTTTCGGTTAGACGTCCGACGTGATTTTCGGTGCACCTGGAAGGTGGATCTAGCATTGATGACGACAAGCCAATGCTCATGTTCCTGGATGCAGAGACGAATACGTGACGGCGATCACTCTCGGTCGGCTTGTCAATCAAAGCCGCGCCCCTCTCCTGCCTCTTCATGGGTGATGCCGTCCCTGATATGGTAGATGCGCTTGAACGTCGGGATGATCTTCTCGTCATGCGTGACGACGATGATGGCCGTTCCGAACCGAGCGGCCATTTGATTGAGAATGCGGATCACCGTCAGCGCCCGCACGCTGTCGAGCGGTGCGGTCGGCTCGTCGGCGAGGATGACAGGCGGCCGATTGACCAGACCGCGCGCGATCGCCACCCGTTGCTGTTCTCCGCCGGAAAGCTGCGAGGGCATCGCGATCGCGCGATGCTCGACATCAAGGGCTTTCAGGAGATCACGGGCACGCTGTCGCGATTCATTGTTCGCAACACCGGCCAGCATAGGCAGCAAGGCCACATTGTCGGTGACGTCCAGAAAAGGAATGAGGTACGGCGCCTGGAAGACGAAACCGATCTTGTCGCGCCTTAACGCGCGAAGATCTCGGATTTTCCACCCGTGGTCATAGATCACCTCGGCACCGAGGGTCATCCGTCCCTGGCTTGGATCAATAACGGCGCCCAGAGCCTTGAGCAGCGTGCTCTTGCCTGAGCCCGACGGGCCGATCAGACCGACCACTTCGCCAGGCGCGACCTGCATGTTGACGTTCTTGAGGGCATCGACCGCGGTGTCGCCGCTGCCATAACGCTTCCCGAGGCCTTCGATGAAAATTCCCCCGCTGGCCATCTCAACCCCCGATCGCTTCGGCGGGGTCGACCTTGAGAGCCATACGAATGGCGACGACGCTGGCAATCGCGCATATGATTACAACTGCGACAAGCCCGACAGCCGTATCTTCGGAAAGAAGCAGAACGAACTTCGGAAACAGAGGAGCCGCGAAAGTCGCCGTAATCTTGCCGACGACGAAGCCTATCAGTCCGAGCACGACCGCCTGCTGCAGAATCATGGCCGCGATGGTTCGATTGCGCGTGCCGATCAGTTTCAGCACAGCAATCTCGCGTATCTTGTCCATCGTGAGCGTGTAGATGATGAAGGCGACGATGGCGGCGCTGACGACGGCCAGGATGGCCAGGAACATCCCGATCTGCTTGGCGGAAGTTGCTATCAGCTTGCCGACCAGGATTCCTTCCATCTGCGGGCGCGTATAGACCGTCAGCCGTTTCCACCTTGCGATGTCGGCCGCGATCCGTGCCGGATCGAAACCAGGTTTGATGCGCACCAGAACGGCGTTCACATAAGGGTTGCTGTTTTGCGAGGCGATGACGGCATCCAGCAGGCCAGGCACTCCGGGCCGGTTGAACTCGGGATTCTCGCCAGTGCGCCGGCGTTGGCGGACAATGGAATCGTTGTCCTTGACGAATTGCGCTTCTTGCGCGTCCTTCAGCGGGATGAAGATCATGGGATCGCCGCCGGACGACACAGCGCGCCGGGTGAGCCCGACGACGGCATAGCGGTTCCGTCGGACAGTGAGGATATCGCCGACAGAGAAGCCGGTCGCGGCATCCGCCACCGCTTCATAATGGCCGCGCGTGACCTGGCGCCCGGCAATGAGAAATCGCGGCCAGCCAGGTGTCGCCATATCCCCCGGCGCGATGCCGACCACCATCGCCCGCACGTCCTCGTTCCCCTTTCGGACCTGCATCGTCAGGTAGGTGACGTTCGCAACCCGCTCGACCCCGGGGGTCGTCAGGATCATCCGATAGATATCGTCATTGATGCTGGAGGATTCGGCATAGGGGCCGAGCGTATTCTGCTGGACGACCCACATATCGGCGCCGCTATTGTCGAGCAGGACCTTGCCGTCATCGACCATGCCTCGATAGACGCCGGCCATGGTGAAGGTGACGCCGATGAGCAGGCCGAGCCCGATCCCGGTGAAGACGAACTTGCCCCACGAGTGCAGGATGTCGCGACCGGCGAGGCTGATCATTTGAGAAGCTCCGTTGGATTCTCGGTCACGTGGATGCGACTCGTGTCGGTCAGCCTCGAGGCGCTGTAAACGACGACCTTGTCGCCGGCTTGCAGGCCGTTGGTGACCTGAACGGTCCCGCCAAGGTCCGAGGCGCCGAGTTGAACCGCGGTGAAACGGGCTTTTCCATCCTCGATCTTCCAGACACCTGCCTTGCCATCGACATTCTGGATTGCGGCATTCGGGATTGCCGGCGCTGCGGGAAGCTTGGGCAGGGCAACCGTCACTTCGGCCAGTTCCCCCATCGGAGGGAACGGGTCGGGAAGAGTATCGAATTCCACCTTGGCCAGATTTTCTTCGGTCACCGGGTCCGCAACCACTTCCACACGAGAAACCCGTCCCGGCAGAGCCATGCCACCGTGCGAGCGCAATGTGATCTGAGCCGAAAGCCCCTTGCGCAGACCGGTTGCCGCAATTTGATCGAATCGGGCATCGATCCAGAGATTGCCAGGGTCGATCATTTCTATGACCGCCTGGCCGGCGACCATGGTTGTTCCCGGTTCGGCGTTGCGGGCAGCGATCACCCCATCGACTGGCGCGCGCAGAATCAGGTCTTCCCGCTGCTTGGTCAGGCCGTCGCGATCGGCGCGATTGCGTTGCAGGTCCTGTTGTGCGGCAAGAAGATTTGACTCGGCGGCTGAGAAGGCGGCGAGCGCCACCTGGCTGTCCTGCCGCTTGGTTTCGACCGCCACTTCGCTGACGGTGCGGCTGCTCCAAAGCTCGTCATAGCGTTTTGCCTGGGTGCGGGCATAATCCTTGCGCGCCAAGGCATCGTCCACCTGCGCTTCGGCTGCCTTTATTGACGCTTCGGCGCGGCGGATCGCAGCGTCGAGCGCCGCAAGGCGATCATCGAGATCCACCGGGTCCATTTCCGCCAGGACCTGACCGGCGCGCACCTTATCGCCCACGTCGACGTTAATCTTGCCAATGCGGCCGGCGATGGTGGGTCCGATCTTGTAAGAGAAACGAGCTTCGACCGTGCCAATTCCAAAGATTGCTGGCGATACAGATCGGCCTTCGACATCTGCAACCATGACGGCGACCGGCGCCAGCGGCCCCGATCTCAGCACCACGTAACCGAACAAGGCGGCGATTGGAGCCGCGACAGCCAGAAGCATCAGGGTGCGGCGCTGCAACGAGGGAAGTCTCACCGAACTGCCTCCACACATGCTCGATAAGATTTGAAAGCACCGGGAGCCGCCTCCCGGATTCCGCTGATTTCATCCGCGTCAAGCGCCCTGAACACCAAATGCTGGATCGCGGCAATGAACAGACGGGCGGCAGTTTCCGTGCCCAGCGTGTCGCGTATCTCGCCGCACTGCCGGGCTTCCGCTATCACACAGGAAAGCCGCTGCTCGTACCGCCGGATGAATGTCGCCATCATCAGCTTCAGCGGGGACTTGGCCGTACGCCCCGGCGCGCCGAGCAACAGCTGCGGGACATCCGGATGGTCCGCAACAAAATTGACATCGGCCATGAACATGGCTTCAAGGGATGGCATCGGGGATTTACGGGCCAAGGAAGAGTGGATCATTTCACTGCCTCGACAGCGCGCCGATACAGCGCAAAGACCCCTGGCGCGGTCGCGCGGATGCGTTTGACATCGCCGGCAAGCAGAGACTGCATGACAAGGCCCTGGATCGTGCCGATGAAGAGTGTGACGGCAGCCTTGTCGTCCAGCGTGGCGGCCAGTTCGCCACGTTCCTTTCCTTCGGCGACAACGCGGCCGAGGCGCTCGCCGTAGCGCTGGATCAGGGTCTGCGCCATGCGCTTGGCCATTGTCTGCTCGGCGCGCTGCAACTCCCCGAACAGCATGCGCGGCACGCCGGGATGGTCCGAGATGAAGTCGATATGCGCCATGAACGCGGCCTCGAGCGCCGCTAGCGGAGAGGCGGCTGTGCCAATCGCCTTGTCGATCCGGGAAAGCAGACGCTCCGAGACCCATTCCATGACCGCATGAAGAATGGCGTCTTTGGAGGGAAAGTGCCGGAACAGGGCGCCCTGGGTCACTCCCATCCGCTTGGCGATCGCCCCGGTGGTAATGTCTGCTGGGTTCTGTTCCGCGGCGAGATCGATGACGGTTTCGACCGTCACTTCACGCCGCTCTTCCGCAGGAAGGTAAGCTTGCCGAGAGATCATCGATTCACCCCAAAAGATAGTAAGCGATTACTATCTATGAAGTGACACGCTTATTTGCAAGAGGGCCGGCACCTGTGCCCAATTCGAGCATGGGACGATCAGTATTTTTCGAGAAGAACCTGCCCGGTAACGTATGCCGCGTCGTCGGAGCAGAGGAAGTGAGAACGGCAGCACCAGCATCAGGAGTGCATTGATCTCGGGTGTGAAGCCGACCCGCATCATGGCCCACAGCCACAGCGGCGGCATTGTCGGGTCGTCGGTCAGGAACACCCTTATCCCGTTTCGTCAAGCAACCACCTGACGTTCCTTTTCAAAAACACCTAGACCTACTCGGCGGGCCTGTTCTCAAGCCTGTTCAGGGCGATGGTCGCGTGCGCGTATGCCGCGCCTGCGCGCATCTCTGCGGCCACCCAGATCGCTTCCATGATCTCTTCCGGCGTCGCGCCTTCCCTTGTCGCCGCCTTAGTGTGTCCCTCAATGCAGTAAGGGCATTGCGTGACATGAGCGACGGCTACTGCGATCAGCTGTTTCATTTTTCGTGGCAGCGCACCTTCTTGAAAAACAA
>JAFKFE010001296.1 GCA_017308345.1 Alphaproteobacteria bacterium
GCCCGCGCCGTCGTCTCCCAGCGCGTCAAGCAAGGCATGATGCTGATGTATCACGCCCAGGAGAAGATCGTGAACACGCCGGGCTCCGAGCTGACCGGCAACCGCGGCGGCATCCACAATTCGGTGACGCGCACGGTGCTCAAGCCGACCCACATGATCGGCGGCTATGTCCAGCAGTCCTACGGCTTCAACTACTACGGAACCGTAGGCTCCAACCGCGACGAGTTCATCGTGGTCCGCAAGATGGCGGCCGTCGACTGGCTCGAGGAACCCCTGCAAGCCCATGCCACCAAGGAGGCCGCCGAATGAAAATCCGCGCACAGATCGCGATGGTGCTGAACCTCGATAAATGCATCGGGTGCCACACCTGCTCGGTTACCTGCAAGAACGTCTGGACCAACCGGCAGGGCGTCGAATACGCATGGTTCAACAATGTCGAAACCAAGCCGGGCGTCGGCTATCCCAAGGAGTGGGAGAACCAGCAGAAATGGAACGGCGGCTGGCGGCGCAAGAGGAACGGCAAGATCGAGCCGAAGATGGGCGCCAAGTGGCGCATCCTTGCCAACATCTTCGCAAACCCTGACTTGCCGGAGATCGACGACTACTACGAGCCGTTCACCTTCGACTACGAGCATCTGCATACGGCGAAGGAATCCAAGGCTTTCCCCACGGCCCGTCCGCGCTCGGCCATCACCGGCGAACGGATGGAGAAGATCGAATGGGGACCGAACTGGGAGGAGATCCTCGGCGGCGAGTTCGAGAAGCGGTCGAAGGACGTGAACTTCGAGGGGGTCCAGAAGGACATATACGGCCAATTCGAGAACACCTTCATGATGTACCTGCCACGCTTGTGCGAGCACTGCCTCAACCCGGCCTGCGCGGCGGTGTGCCCTTCGGGAGCCATCTATAAGCGCGAGGAGGACGGCATCGTCCTGAGCGATCAGGACAAGTGCCGCGGCTGGCGCATGTGCGTCTCCGGCTGTCCGTACAAGAAGATCTACTACAACTGGTCGTCGGGCAAATCGGAGAAG
>JAFKFE010001297.1 GCA_017308345.1 Alphaproteobacteria bacterium
AATCAACCGCTTTCGGGACTGAAATGCCGCAGCGCAGCATGCGACGAAGCATATTGACCGGGTCGCGGCCTTTTGATTTGTGCTTGCCCACCACACATATTCACCGCGAACGCGAATCGGATTGACCGGAGGGACGTCATGAGCAGCATGAAAGACCGCGAAGAGGGCTTTGAGCGCAAACTCGCCTTCGACGAGGAACTTCGCTTCAAGGCCGCGGCGCGCCGCAACAAGGCACTCGGCCTCTGGGCCGCCGAGAAACTGGGCAAGTTCGGCGCCGAAGCCGAAGCCTATGCCAAGGAGGTGGTGGTCTCCGATATCGAGGAAGCGGGGGACCACGATGTCTTCCGCAAGATCCGCAAGGATTTCGATGCCGCCGGCGTCGACCAGTCCGATCATCAGATCCGTCGCACCATGGACGAGCTGATGGCTGAGGCGATCGAGCAGATCAAGAACAGCTGAGGCCGGACTCTGGCTGGACCAATCGACCGCCCGGCCAAACCGGGCGGTTTTTCTTTGCCTTCGGCGCCGTTTCCGGCTGAAACTGCGGATTGCCTACAAGGAAAGTCCCGATGTCGCTCAAATCCCGCCTGGCCGCCGACGAAACGCTGTTCACCGCCTGGTCCGGAGTGCCGGATGCGCTGACTGTCGAGATCATCGCCAATCAGGGTTTTGACGCCGTCACGCTCGACATGCAGCATGGCGGGCACAATGAAGACAGCGTGCTGCGCGGCCTGGCGCCGGTCCTGGCTGCCAACAAGCCGGCGCTGGTGCGCATTCCGGTCGGCCGCTTCGACATGGCGAGCCGCGCGCTCGATTTCGGCGCCGAGGCGGTGATCGCGCCGATGGTGAATTCGGTCGACGATGCCAGGCAGTTCGCCGCCGCCATGAAATATCCGCCGATGGGCGAGCGCTCCTGGGGGCCGACCTATGCCTTCCCGCGCCACGGCAAGGGAGACTACGCCGAATGGCTGCGCGACTCGAACCAGCGCACCATGGCCTTCGCGATGGTCGAGACGCGGGCCGCGTTCGAG
>JAFKFE010000235.1 GCA_017308345.1 Alphaproteobacteria bacterium
GGCGTCTTCACTTTCGGCCACGTCGGGGTCGAGGGCCTGGGCGAACTGATGCGCATCTGCCGGCCGGGCGGCATCATCGTACTGACGGTCAAGAACACGCTGTGGGATGCTGGTTTTGCGGAGCGCATCGCCGAACTGGAAGCGCGTGGCAGGATAAGTCGCCTCGAAGAGACCCGGCCTTACGCCTCGATGCCGGGCGAAACCGATACCGTGCCGAGCAGGGGCCTTGTGTTGCGCGTCAACTGATCCGCTCCGCGCGGATCAGGCTTTTATCTTCGTGGCGGCCGGGTCATGCATCGCCTCGAGATGGATCTTTGCCGGTGTGCGGTCCATCGCCACCACCAGCTCGTAGTCGCCCGCGGCGAGGAAATCGTCGCCGACGCCGCCGGCGTTGCGCACATAGCCGTAGCCGATGTTCTTCTCCACCGTGTAGCCATAGCCGCCGCTGGTGAGGTAGCCCACCGGCTCGCCATTGCGCAGGATCGTCTCGCGCCCGACCAGCACGATCTCCGGGTCGTCCACCGTGAAGCCGGCAAAGCGTTTCGTGGGCGGCTTGCCGGCTGCTTTCTCGAGTGCGCTCCGCCCGACGAAGTCGGTGTTCTTGCGCAGCTTCACCGCCCAGCCGAGGCCCGCCTCCAGCGGCGTGTCGTTCGGCGTGATGTCCGAGCCCCAGGCGCGGTAGCCTTTCTCCAGCCTGAGCGATTCCAGCGCCCGGTAGCCCACCGGGCGAATGCCATGCGCCTTGCCCGCCGCCATCAGCGCGTCGAAAACCTCGCCGGTGGCGGCGATCGGCACATGCAGTTCCCAGCCGAGCTCGCCGACATAGGTGACGCGCAGCGCCTTCACGGTATGGCCGGCAATTGCGATCTCGCGCGCATGGCCGAAGGGGAAGGCGGAGTTCGAGACGTCGGCGCCCGTCACTGCGGCCAGCACGTCGCGGGCGCGCGGTCCCATCAGCGACAGCGTGCCGAAATCCTCCGTGACGTCCTTCAGCCTCGCGTCGAGGCCGGAGCCGATATGGTCGCTTATCCAGGACAGATCATGCGTGCGGAAGCCGGTGCCGGTGACGATGTAGAACCGCTCCTCGCCGAGCCGCGACACGGTGAGGTCCGCCTCGATGCCGCCGCGCGTGTTGAGAAGCTGCGTGTAGGTCAGCCGTCCGACCGGCTTGTTGACGTCGTTGGCGCAGATCCAGTCGAGCGCCTTCAGCGCGTCGGCGCCGGTCATCTCGTATTTGGCGAAGGAGGACTGGTCGAATATGCCGACCTTCTCGCGCACGTGCCGGTGCTCGTCGCCGACCGGGCCGAACCAGTTCTGGCGGCCCATCGAATAGAGATCCTCGGCGGCTGCGCCGTCCGGCGCGAACCAGTTCGGCCGCTCCCAGCCGAGCTTGGAGCCGAACACGGCGCGATGTGTCTTCAGCCGCTCGTAGAGCGGCGAGACGATGCGCGGCCGCCCACTCAGATACTCCTCGTGCGGGAAGCCGATCGTGTAGTGCTTGCCGTACGCTTCCAGCGTGCGGTCGCGGACCCAGTCGCGGTCGCGGTGCAGGCTTGAGAAGCGCCTGATGTCGACCACCCACAGGTCGAGCGGCGCCTCGCCGTCGACCACCCATTGCGCCAGCACCCAGCCCGCGCCGCCGCCCGACGCGATGCCGAAGGCGTTGAAACCTGCGCCGACGAACATGTTCGAGCACTCCGGCGCCACGCCGAGGATGAAATTGCCGTCCGGCGTGAAACTTTCCGGCCCGTTGATCATCTGCTTGACGCCGACGGTTTCTAAGGCGGGAACGCGCGCGATCGCCTGGGTCATATGCTGTTCGAAATGATCGTAGTCATCGTCGAACAGCCGGAACTCCCAGTCGTTGGGAACGTCGCCGCCGGGAAGCCCGGTTGCCCAGGCCTGCGGGTTGGGCTCATAGCCGCCCATCACCAGCCCGCCGACCTCCTCCTTGAAATAGGTGCGGCGGTCGGGGTCGCGGATCGTCGGCGCGTCGCTGGCCAGCCCCTCGATCTTCTCGGTGATGATGTACTGGTGCTTGACCGGCTGCAGCGGCACGTTGATGCCTGCCATCGCGCCGACCTGCCGCGCCCATTGTCCCGCGCAGTTCACAACCTTGTCGCAGGCGATGTCGCCCTTTGAAGTCTTCACCGCCGTGATGCGGCCGTCCTTCATCGCAAAGCCGGTGACGCGCACGTCCTCGAACAGCTTCGCGCCATGCATGCGCGCGCCCTTGGCGAGCGACTGGGCGATGTCGGAGGGGCTTGCCTGCCCGTCGGTCGGCAGCCATGAGGCGCCGACCAGGTCGCCGGTCTCCATCAGCGGCCACATGCCCTTCACTTCCGCCGGCGACAGAAGCTGCATGTCCATGCCGAAGCTCTTGGCTGTCGTCGCCAGCCGCTTGAACTCGGTCCAGCGGTCGGCGTTCGTCGCCAGCCGCAAACAGCCGGTCATCTTCCACCCCGTGGCAAGGCCGGTCTCGGCCTCCAGCCCCTTGTAGAGCTCGACCGAGTATTTGAGCACGCGGGTGATCGAGGCCGAGGAGCGCAACTGCCCGACCAGGCCGGCGGCGTGCCAGGTCGAGCCCGAAGTCAGCTTGCCCTGCTCGAGCAGCACCACGTCGGCCTTGTGGTCGCGCGCCAGATGGTAGGCCGTGGAACAGCCGATGATGCCGCCGCCGATGACGACGATCCCGGCATGGCTGGGCAAGGTCATGATTTTGTTCCGTATTTCGTCCGGTAGTTGTCAAGCGCCGCATCGAGGCGGACGAGGTTTTCCTCGGTATAGGCGACATAGTCGATGCCAGGCGCGTCGAGATAAAGCTCGGAGACCATGCTCCACATCGCCTCGCGCAGCAGCGACGCGCACTGCATGGCGGCATGCGAGCGGCGGATCTCGCCATCGGGCTCCTTCATGAAATAGGCGGTCAGGAAGGCAAAGGATTCGTCATCGCTCATGCCGGCGTTCGAGGCAGCGCCCGCAAGATCGAACATCGCGGTGTTGAAGCCGGCATATTCGAAGTCGATCAGCCACAGCTTTTTGCCGTCGTCGAGGATGTTGGCCGGCAAAAGATCGTTGTGGCCGAAGACGATCGGCAGCAGCTTTTGCGCCCGCTCGAGTTCGTCGGCCAGGGACAGGTAGCGCGGCAGCTCGCTCTTCTTGCGGCTGCCGCCTTCGTCCAGCGTACGCGCATAGTCGCGTATGACGTGGAACACCCAGAACATGAAGCCGGCGCCGGAGACATGGTTCGGCATCTCACGATGGAACGAGCGCAGCAGCCCCGCCACACGGCCAAGATTGGCCCGCACGTCCTCGGCAAGGAAGGTCCTGGCGCCAAGGAATTCCGTCACCATGATGCCGGGCTCGGCATAATGCACGGCCGGCGCGAAGCCCGCCGCATGCGCCGCCCGCGCCGTCATCACCTCGCGCTCGCGAAAGACATGGTGGAACGGGAAGTCCTGGCCGAAGCGCACGACGTGCCGCCCGGCGGCGTCCGTCACGACGAAATTGGCGTTGCTGAGGCCGCCCGGCAGCGGCTCGATCTCGATGCCGCCGCTCCAGCACGGCAAGGCGCGGATGCGGTCTTCGGCGCTCACGGCTTCGCTCCGGCCTCAGCCGACCCTTCTGAAAGCAACGCTGGGAGAAAACAACAAAGCCTCGTCGGTGCGAGACGCCAGGATCGGTATCCCGCACCGCACCGACGAGCCCCTTGGCCAGGTTTAGGATCCCGGCATCCGCCCCCGCGGATTTGATAAAAGCTCAAGTCTGGCTGTTCCCAGACGATCTGGTCGTTAGGTTGCGGCTCTGCCATCGCCTTCCCGTGGCAGTTCCGAGCCTGACACCCTTTCATTTTCACGCCGGTGTGGCAGAGCTGTCAATCAAAAGCTGTGACCTTTTTTGGGTGTTTTGCCCGAAAATATAAGCAACTCCTTTCAAAGCGTTGCCAAAGCCTTAAATTCGGTCAAAATCCCGGACATCCACATGATCCATTCGAAACGGCACGGCGAAATCCTGCGGCTCCTCGGCGAGGAAGGCACGATCACCATAGCCAGCCTTGCCGAACGTCTCGGCGTCTCGCAGGAAACGGTGCGGCGCGACGTCAAGCCGCTCGCCGATGACGGATCGGTGCTGAAGATGCATGGCGCGGTCGGCCTTGCCTCGATGGTGGGCGAGGCGCCGTTCGAGCGGCGTATGCGCGAGAATGCCGAGGCCAAGCGCCTGATCGCCAGGATGGTCGCGGCCACGATCCGCGATGGCGAGGCGATCATGCTCGACACCGGTACGACCACATCCTTCCTCGCGCGCGAACTCCTCGGCCACAGGCGGCTGACGGTGGTCACCAATTCCTCCGACATTGCCCGTACCCTGGCCACGGTGAACGGCAACAAGGTCTATATGGCGGGCGGCGAGCTGCGCAGCGATTCAGGCGCGGCTTTCGGCATCTCGGCAATCGAGTTCGTCAGCCGCTTTTCGGTCGATCACGCGGTGATCTCGATCGGTGCGGTCGATGCCGCCGCCGGGCTGACCGACTATGAGCTGGAGGAGGCGGAATTCGCCCGCATGGTGCTGTCGCGCGGCCAGCGCTCGCTGGTCGTCACCGACCATACCAAATTCGGCCGGCAAGGGCTGGTGAGGGTCTGCGGCTTCGACGGCTTTTCCGAGCTCGCCACCGACCGGCCGCCGCCGCCCGACATAGCCGCCGCGCTGAGCCAGGGCGGGGCGCGCTTGACCGTCGCGACGGCCTGAGGCCACTCAGGAACAGCAAGCAGCTAGCCGAACACCAGCGATTGGTGCGCCGCAACCCCGGCCATCGCGCCGCCGGACACCGCGAAGGCGATGTTGTGCATCAGCCGTGCGGCGTCTCCGGCCGCGTAGACGCCGGGCACCGATGTCTGCTGCCTGTCGTCCACGACGATCGCCGGCCCGAGCGGGCCTTCTGTGAAGGCGCAGCCGAGCTGCTCGGCAAGCGGACTTGCCATCACATTGCGCGGCGCGGTGAACAGCGCCCGCACGCTTGCGCTGCGATTGCCCTCGAACCTGACGGCCAGGCCGTTGGAACCGTCGTCCAGCACCTCGCTCACCTTGCCCGGCTCGAACCTGATATTGCGCTTGTCCAGGGCCCGTGCCTGGTCCGCGTCCGGTTCGAACAGGCCGTCGGCGAACAGCGTGACGTCGCCCCAGTCGGAAATCAGCTCGGCCTGGTGCAGCGACATCGGTCCGGTCGCCAGCACGCCGAGCGGCCCGCCAGCCACCTCGTAGCCGTGACAATAGGGGCAATGCAGCACCGTCTTGCCCCACTGATCGGCCAGTCCGGGCACGTCCGGCAGGATGTCGCGGACGCCGGTGGCGAGCACCAACCGCGTCGCGCCGAAACCCTCGCCATTGTCCATCTCGACCTCGAAGCCGGTGCCTGCGACGTCGGCCCGCTCGACGCGGCCGTCGACCACGGTGACGGTGGGATAGGCAAGCAACTGTGCCCTGGCCTCGCCGAGAATGTCCGACGGCGCCCGTCCGTCCTGGCCGAAGAAGCCATGCGAGTGCTCGGCGAAGCGGTTCCGCGGCTGCCCGGCATCGATCACCAGCACCTTGCGTCGGCCCCGCGCCGCATACATGGCGGCGGAAAGGCCGGCAAAGCTGCCGCCGACGACGAGCACATCATATTGCGTGGGCATATCATACTGCATGGCTGGATACTCCGATCAGGTCATAGCGGCGGTGGAAGTCGGCCGTCAGGTCGGCCAGCGTGATATGGCTGAGCCGCTCGGTGAGCAGCCTTTCCGCCTCCAGGCGAAAATCGTCGAGCACCGCGATCACCGCCTGCTCGACCAGGCATCCGGGACTTTCCGGCTCGGTGCTGAACGGTAAAAGCGTTTCGCCGAGCGCGGCGCTGATTTCGGCCAGCGAAATCCTGTCCGGTGCGCGGCCGAGCTGCCAGCCGCCGCCATGGCCGCGCGTCGAGGTGACGATGCCGGCCTCGCGCAGTCCGGCGATGGTGCGGCGCACCACCACCGGGTTGGTGTGGATGAAGCCGGCAAGCTGTTCGGAGGTCAGCGCCTGGTCGGGCGTGTCGGCCATATGGACGAGGATGTGCAGGGTCGAGGACAGGCGGCTGTTGCGCTTCATGTAACTTAGTTAGTTACGAATACGGAGGCCGTCAAGTTTTGGACCTTGGCCCACTTCCCAGCACCGCATTGGCCGGTGTTTAGTCCGGCCATGGCTTTCACCATCCGCCAATTGCAGTTCTTCGTCGCCGTCGCCGAGCAGGGCACCGTCTCGGGTGCCGCGCAGAACCTCTCCATCTCCCAATCCTCGGTCACCGAGGCGATCAAGGAACTGGAGAGCGATCTCGGCGTCGAACTGTTCGAGCGCCATCCGCGTGGGTTGAACATCACCCATAAAGGCCACCAGTTCCTGCGCCACGCCACCAAGATACTGGCCGATGTCTCGGATGCGCGCCGGTCCTTCTCCAGCGAGCAGGCCATCGCGGGCGGCCGCCTGCAGCTTGGCGTCACCTCGCTGGTCGCCGGCTATGTGCTGTCCGATCTGCTAGCGCGCTACCGCCGCGCCTATCCCGGTGTCGAGGTCTCGGCCATCGAGGACAATGGCGACTATCTCGAGCACCTTTTGGTCGGCGGTAAGCTCGACATCGCCGTCATGGTCACGTCCAACCTGCGCGACCGCACGGCGTTGCAGTCGGAAATCCTCGAGGTCTCCGCCTACCGCTTGTGGGTTCCGCTCAGCCACCGGCTCGCCAGCGCCGACATCATCTCGATCGGCGATATCGCGTCCGAGCCGCTGATCATGCTCACCGTCGACGAGATCGAGGAGAACACCGGCAAGCTGCTGTCGGCCATCGGCGCCCGGCCCCATGTCGCCTTTCGCACGCGTTCGGTCGAGGCGGTGCGCAGCCTTGTCGCCACGGGTGCCGGCGTGGCGCTGCTGCCCGACCTCGTCTACCGGCCCTGGTCGCTGGAAGGCGATCGCATAGAATCGCGCGACATTTCCGGCTCGTTGCCTGTGGTCCAGGTTGGCACGGTCTGGCGTCGTGGCTCCAGCCTGCCGCAGGCCGCGCGCGACTTCATCGGCCTCGCGCAGTCGCAGCGCACGGTCCGCCGCTAGAGAATTTCAGAAAAGCCGCGCAGCGGTCAGGTGAGCGCCCTGGCTGTTCTTCTCCTCGTCGAAGCGAAGTGCCGAGACAGGCAGCCCAGTGCGGCGCCACACACCGGCAATCATACTTGACCTCGCGTCGGCTTGAACTCCTAATGCATGCCGCCCAAAAGTGGCCTCGGTTTTGGTCGACGAG
>JAFKFE010000236.1:0-7296 GCA_017308345.1 Alphaproteobacteria bacterium
GCAATGGAAATCGAGTTTGCCGCTTTAAGCCGCGAGTTCTTGAACGCCAACGAATGCCGCGGTGTCTGGAGTCTGGAACTTGTTGCAGCCTGCGGGTACCTCCATCGACTTATGGATAACCTCAAAGTGGTGCGCTATCTCGCCGGGAACTATCCCGGCCAGTTTGAAAAGTTTCACCGGTTGTTGGAGCCCGGATATTGAGTGGCCGCAGGAGTGTAGATCAAACAGGATCGCCCTGCGCCCTTCGGCTGCGAATGTGCCGACCAGCGACTGAAGGTCGTCAGCGTCTTCGTTGACGTTCGGGCGCCGGCCGAGAATTCTTCGACGCACGCTCGCCAGGCCTGGACTCGGCTTACCCAACTTCCGGCGCCACTGCCCGAGATATCGACCAGCGTCTCCCTGCCGGCGCCGGGGTCCGGCTTGGCTGTCGAAGTCATCAGCGTGACGCCGCCGGGCGAGCGCCGCGTGGTCGTCCAGGACGCAGGCTTCGCGCTGGAGAAAGGGGCGGGGCTTGGCATCATCGGCCCGAGCGCATCGGGCAAATCCTCGCTGGTACGGGCGATCGCCGGAATCTGGCAACCGGCGCGTGGGCAATCAAACTCGACGGCGCAACGCTCGTTCAATGGTTACCTGAAGAGCTCGGAAAGCATATCGGCTACTTGCCGCAGGACATGTAGCTGTTCGACGGCACGATCGCCGAGAACATCGCCCGCTTCGAGCCTGATGCGCCGTCCAACAAGATACTGGCAGCCGCGCACGGCCGGCGTGCACGACTTGGTCGTCCACCGGAAGGCTACAAGACGCGATCGGGGAAGCCGGTTCGGCGTTGTCGGTTGGCCAGCGGCAAAGGGTGAGATCAACCCATGTGTCGGCTGTCGATCCTGTCTTGCCGGAAGCAACGCGTGGGGGTGGAAAAGGGATAAGTTGGCGAAGAACCTGAGGGCGATCCAGTGGCAGGTGGCCGGCCAGGGAGCAAGCCGCGAGCATCGCTGGAATGACGTAATGCTAACGAGACATTGACGGTTTCCGATCACAGGTCGAGATGCGTAGACAGTCGTTCGCGAGAGGCCGAGGACGATCTCCGAAATATTTTCGGACGCATCGCGATACGTCCGGCGAATTTCGCGGGACCTGCTCTCATAGAGCGGGTGTCCTCAACAGGCTACGCAACCGCCTGTTTCTTCGAGTGATGAGCCGGGACGCGGCCTCGAACTGACCAAATTGACCCGCGGGAATGGGGGCTGCGATGCGCCTCCCCTTTCTGCTTAGGCGCTTTGAGGCCCTGAACGATCAAAGTGACGGCGCTCGAATGGCGATTGACATAATCAATATAATGATTATATCAATATATGAAAGGGAGGACTGACGTGCTGGATGGCATCGAGCCACTGAACCGCCTTGAGGGAAGCCTCGCCGAGGAACTCGTGCGGCGGATCGAGGCCATGATCCTCGAGCGCAGAGACGAGGGGAATGCGCGCCTCGGCTCGAAAGAGGAGTTGAGGCAGGGTTTCCAGGTCTCCCACGGCACCATGAACGAAGCGATCCGCGTGCTGGAAACGCGCGGTCTCGTCGAATTGCGCCGCGGTCCGCAGGGCGGCGTATTCATCGCCTCGCCATCGGTCTTCCTGCGCCTCAGCAACGTGTTCCTGGGCTTTCGCAACAACTCGGAATCGATCCAGGACTGTCTGGCCGTGCGCGATCAGCTCGAGGTGCTGACCGCCGTGGAAGCCGCCAAGGCGGCGAAGTCCCGGCCGGACGACGTCAGGGAAATGTACCGCCTTTATGAAAGGATGGTGGAAACCTCGAGCGAGCTTCAGGTGTCGCTGAAGTGGAACTGGGAACTGCATCGATGCATCTCCCGCATGGGCGGCAACAATATCCTCACCGGCATCTATCTGACGCTGCTCGACTATATCGAGCAAGAGCTTGATGTTGTGGCGCCCGCCTCGACCGAAGAGCGCGTGCGGTGCATCCTCAAGATGCACCGCGACATCGTCGACGCCATCGCATCTGGCGACGTCGAGAGGGCGGCGGCGGCGGCTCGCCTTCATCCGCTTCCGCCGGAAGAGGGACCGGAAATCCAGGTAGGCCCGGCCAAACCGTACGAAAAAAAGGCGGCCAAACCATGAGCGTGTCTTCGCAGGTCGTTCTCAGGGCTGCCGGCGTCGTCAAGCATTTTGGCGGCGTGCGCGCCCTGCTGGGCGTCGATTTCGACGTGCGCGCCGGCGAGATCCACGCTTTGCTCGGCGCCAACGGCGCCGGCAAGTCGACGCTCATCAAGGTTCTCGCGAATGTGTATAAACCCGACGAAGGCGAAATCCTGCTCCGCGGCGCCCCGTTGACGGAGGCCATGCTCGGCGCGCGCATCTCGTTCGTGCATCAGGATCTTGGCCTCATCGACACCATGTGCATCGGTGAGAACATGGCGATGGCCTACGGCTATCCGCGCCGCGGGCGGCTTATCGACTGGCGCTCGGTCAACCTGATAGCCGGCTCGGCGCTGGACAAGCTGGGTACGCCTCTGCCGCTCAACAAGAACGTGGGCGATCTGAGCCAGGCTGAAAAGTCAATCGTCGCCATAGCGCGCGCTCTGACCCGGGACATCGACATTCTCGTGCTCGATGAGCCGACAGCCAGCCTGCCGGAAGCCGACGTCGAGCATCTGTTTTCGGCGGTTCGAGCGCTGAAGGCCCGTGGCGTCGGCGTGCTCTACGTCAGCCATCGCCTCGATGAAGTGTTCCGGCTCGCCGACGCCGCCACCGTGCTTCGCGACGGGCAGGTTGTCGCAAGCTATCGCCCGCTGGACGTTTCGCCCGAAAAGCTGGTTGCCGACATCGTCGGCAAGGCGCCGGCCCGCAGGCAATCCTCGGACCACCGCAAGAGCGACGCGGCGATCATGGAGGTTTCCAATCTCGTGATCGGCCACATCGGTCCTGTCAGCTTCGAAGTCGCGCCAGGCGAGATCGTGGGTCTGGCCGGCTTGCGGGGCCAGGGTCACGAGGCCGTGGGGCGGGCCCTGGCCGGCCTCTATGCGGCCGACCGCGGCGAGGTCCGCGTCGGCGGCGCGGCCGTGCGCATCCGCAAGCCTTCCGATGCAATCGCCTCGGGCGTCGGCTTCGCGTCGAGCAAGCGCGCCGAGGAGGGGCTGGCAACGACGCTCAACGTTCGCGAGAACCTGTTCCTCAATCCGCTCAACTTCAGCCGGCGCGCCTTCTCGTTCATGACGCCGTCGCGGGAGACAAGGGAGGCGTCCGCGCTGCTGAATCGGCTGGACGTGCGTCCCCGCGAGCCCGACCGCGACGTGACGACGCTGAGCGGCGGCAATCAGCAGAAAGTGGTGCTTGCCCGGCTCGCTGGCCAGGACTATCGCGTGCTTGTTCTGGAGGAGCCGACGACGGGAGTGGACGTCGGCGCAAAGGCGGAAATCTACCGGATACTGTCTGAAGGCGCCGCCAAGGGCACGGCGTGTCTCGTCATTTCATCCGATCTCGACGAACTGGTTCAGATATGTGACCGCGTTCTGGCTTTCAGCGCCGGACGCATCGTAGCCGAGGTTGGGCGCGAAGACCTCTCGGCGGAAACGCTCATCAACGATATCAGCGGCGCCGCCTCGCATACAGCGGGCCGGGAAGCCGCGCTGACGGCCACTTGATCCCATCAAGATGTAGCGCCGCGTTTAGGGGAGGGAGAGCATGACCATGACCAACAGCGATCTGTCGCGCGCGCCCGAGGGCGCGAGCACCGCGGTTTCGCTGGAAAAGAGAACCCTTGGGCAAACCGTCCTGCACGTGTTGTCCAACCACGGGCTGTTCCTGCTGGCGATCCTTTTCGTGGTTGGCTACGCGATCCTGCTGCCCGACACCTTCCTGACCAAGCAGACATTCCGGGCGATTGTCGCGGCCAGCGTCATCGTCTCTTTCCTCAGTCTGGCGGAAATGCTCGTCGTTGCGTCCAACAACTACGATCTGTCGATCGCCTACAATCTGGGCCTCACGCATATCCTCGTCATGGGGCTGCTGACGAGAACCGAGATCCCCTGGTACGCGGTGGTGTTCATCGTCATCGCACTCAGCGCGCTCGTGGGGCTGGTCAACGGGCTGCTGGTTGAATTCGCGAAGATCGATTCCTTCATTGCGACGCTCGGCGTGGGAACGATCCTTTACGGCCTCGCCGCATGGTACACCAACGGAGCGCAACTCGTCGGCGACTTGCCGGCGATGTTCACCGGTATCAACGACACGACGATCTTCAACCTGCCACTGCCGGCAATCTTCGTGGCGGTGCTGGTTCTGGCGCTTTGGGTGCTGTTCGAGTTCCTGCCGATCGGCCGGCAGATCTACGCCATCGGCGGTAACCGGAAGGCGGCGGAACTGACGGGCATTCCGGCGCGGCGCATCGTGGTCGGCGTTTTCGTGGCAAGCGGCCTGATCGTCGGTATCGCCGGCGTGGTGCTGGCGGCGCGGCTTCGTGTGGGGCAGACGGCGGTAGGACCGGAGTTTCTGCTTCCCGCCTTCGTTGGCGCGCTGCTTGGTTCGACGACGATCAGGCCGGGCCGCGTCAATCCATTCGGCACCATCGTTGCCGTGCTGGTGCTCGCCATCGGCATCGCCGGCCTCCAGCAACTCGGCGGCGGCTTCTATGTCGAGCCGATCTTCCAGGGCGCGAGCCTCATTCTTTCGGTCGGTCTCGCCGGCTATGCGGCGCGCCGGCGTCGGGAGGGCCGGCGTTCCTGACGACAGAAGGGAGCGCGCGACAGCAGGGCTCCGCAGCCCAATCGTTCTGTTCACTTGAGGGAGGAAACCGTGAAAGTGTTGAAATCAGTATTGCTGGCGGCATCGGCTGCCTGGCTTGCGGCCATGGCCTTGCCCGCCAGCGCCGAGAACCTCGATCAGATCAAGGCCGAGGCAAATGCGGCAACCGCTCCAGTGACGCAATGGGATGGACCCACAACGGGTCCGAAGGCGGACAAGGGCAAGTTCATCATCTACCTTGCCGATACGCAGACCAACGCCGGCTCGGCCGGTACCGCAGATGGGGCGAAGGAGGCGGCCGCCGCCCTCGGCTGGAAGTTCCAGTTGATGGATGGCCAGAACACGCCGACTGGCGAATCCGAGATCTTCGAACAGGCAATCGCCCTGAAGCCAGATGGTATCATCGTCGGCAGCTTCAACGCCACTGCGTTCAAGGATCTGTTCAAGCGGGCGGGCGAAGCCAATATCAAGATCGTCACCTGGCACGGCGCGGCGGGTCCGGGGCCCATCGACGGCATTCCGGAAGTATTCTGGAACCTGTCGACCGACCCCTATCAGATCGCCAATGTCGCGGCGAAATACGCGGTGGCGCACAGCGACGGCCTCGCGAAGGCCGTGATCCTAACCGATATGCAGTATCCGATCGTGGTCACCAAGACACATGGCCAGGAGGATGGCATCAAAGCCTGCGAAACCTGTGAGGTGCTGTCGCTGGAGAACGCGCCTTACACGGAAATCTCGCAGCGCATGCCTTCATTGATGAGCGCGCTGCTGCAGCGCTATGGCGACAAGCTCAGCTATATGCTCGCTTTCAATGATCTCTACTTCGATTTCTCGGTTCCGACCCTTCGCGCCAACGGCGTGCCGCAGGACGGCAAGCCCTACCTCATCTCGGCGGGCGATGGCAGCGTTTCAGCCTATGAGCGCATCCGCAAGGGCGAGTATCAGATAGCGACGGTGCCTGAGCCCCTTCACCTGCACGGCTGGCAGGCAATCGACGAACTGAATCGCGCCTTCCACGGCGAAAAGGCCAGCGGCTACGTCACCAAGGTCCACCTCGTGACCAAGGAAAACATCGACGCGGACGGTGGCGACAAGAACAGTTTCGACCCCGGCAACGGTTACCGTGACCACTACAAGAAGATCTGGGGGGTCGAGTAACTCCCTCCCTGCCGGCCGGCGGCCTGGCCGCCGGCCGCCTCCCTCATTCCGATGCAAACGGAGCTCTCCGCGCAATGTCCGCACTAGCCGCCAAACCCCGCGTGTTCGCCTTCGAGCGCAACGACCCGACCGAGGAATCACTGCAGTGGCTTATGGACCACGGCGTCGACGTCGCGCTTGGCAAGCCGATGTGGGAAAAAGGTTTCAAGCGCTACACCGACGACGAGATTATCGCGGCCGCGCAAGGGTTTGACGGCGTCATCGGCGCGAGCGGCGCCAACTTCAACCGGCGCGTCATCGATCAACTCCCGCAGCTGAAATATATAGCCAAGTTCGGTGTCGGCGTGGACAGCATCGACGTCCCTTACGCGACCGAGCGCGGCGTTCTTGTCGCGAATACGCCCGTCGATAATCAATCCGCGCCTGTCAGCGAACACGCCGTCGCGATGATGCTGACGCTGCGCAAGCGGCTCAACGAATGGACGCCGGCTTTCATGGCGGCGGGCGGTTGGCGCGGCGACATCTTTTGCGATGTCATCGCCGGCTCGACCGTGGGCATCGTCGGCCTCGGGCGCATAGGCCGCGGCGTGGCTCAGCGTCTCGCCGGCTGGGACGTCAAGATTCTCGGCTACGATCCCTTCGTGAAGGAGCCGCCGCCCGGCGTGGAATTTTGCTCGCTGGAGCGCCTGCTCGCCGAATCCGACGTCGTCACGCTGCACGCGGTTCCCACACCGGAGAACCGCGGGCTGATCGGAGCCGCCGCGCTTGCGCTCATGAAGCGCGACGCGATCCTCATCAATACCGGGCGTGCCTGGCTCCTCGACTATCCGGCGTTGCGCGCCGCACTCGCCGAAGGCCGTATTGGCGGGGCCGGGCTCGATGTGTTCGAGACGGAGCCGCCCGACCCGCGCGATCCTCTCTTCCAAATGAAGAATGTCGTCGTCTCGCCGCACTCCGCGACCTGGAACTTGGCCGGCACCAAGAGCGTCGGCTGGTTCGCCGCCCGCAACATGTGGGCGATGATAAGCGGTGAGGGCGAGGCCACGATCGTCAACCCCGAAGCGCGGCGCAACGCCAAAATCTGATCCGGAATCCTGGGAGGTTCGACATGAGCGATTATCTGGTCGCGGAAAGCGCGCGGAACGTCAAATATCTTGGCCAGACAGACCAGGCCGGGCGCCCGGACGGGTGCCAGGTGATGGTTTCGAAAGGCTATGCCTATGTCTGCAACGGCTTTTCCGCCGGTCTCACGGTGATCGACGTCAGGAACCCGCGCGATCCGAAGCCTGTCAACTTTCTCCCGTGCCATCCCAGATCCTGGACGATCCACTGTCAGACTCACGGCGACCTGATGCTGGTGGTCGGCTCGGTCAACAGCTCCAAC